>JANQFM010000973.1 GCA_028277865.1 Acidobacteriota bacterium | reverse complement strand
GGGTTAGTCGAATGCTTACCTTGAGGGGTTTGCTTTAAGGCGTGAGAGTCCTTGGTTCGCTTATTTTGGGACGCTTGCTGCCTCTTGCGCCTCCCAAGGACGGGAAACGACGCAGGCGTTGATGCCGCCTATACCCATTGACAGCTTGCCGACGGGACCATGGTGATTGTTGCAGGACTGGTCGAAGACGAAGCGCTGGTGCAGCTTGGCGATTTGCTCATTCAACTCCGAGCGGGACAGTGGAGTGGGAAAGGCCTCTCCGTTTTCATGAGCCAAATACTGGGCCGTCAGTTCCCAGCCGCCTCCGGCGCTCATCCCGTGGCCGAAAGTGCCTTTGCGGGCTGTGACCAGGGTCGAAGGGGGCAGAATGTCCATCAGAGTCTCGACTTCCGTGTAATCGCCGGGAGTCGCCGTGGCGTGCAGATCCCATCCGGCGATGTCGTGTGCATTCAGGCCCGCGCCCTGGATGGCTTCCAGAATGGCGCTGGTGGGACCCTCCTTGGAAGGGGTGATGATGTGGTCGGCGTCCGAGGTGACGCCCACCGAAAGAGGCTCCATTCCCAGCGGGCGGAAGCCCTCTTTTGTGAGGTAGTCGTGATCGCCCACGATCCAGACCACCGAACCCCCTGAGATGTGAGTGCCCCGCAGGCCGCTGAGGGGTTTTGAGACGTCCGCGTCGGCCGAAATGACGCGGGCGTTGTAAAAGGCGCCCACCGTGAGCGGATGAGGCGGAGGGTCGGTCGCGCCGACCACCACGGCGCGGGCGTCTCCGCTGCGGATGGCGTCCATGGCCAGCTTCAAGGTCAGCCCGAAGGTCGAGCAGGCCGCCACCGGGGCGAAGGTCATGCCTGTAATCTTGCCCATCATGGACAATTGGGCCGGAGGCGTGTTCTGGATGTTCCAGATCAGATTGGCCGAAACCGATTTCCAAGGAGGGTCGGGAGCGCCCCATCTTTGCTGCAGGCGGATGTGCTGTCGGTGCTTTTGCTTGAGGACCGACAGCTTGCCTTTGGCAACATCGCCTTCCACGTCGGTGCTCTCAATCTCGCGGACCTCGTTGAGGTATTCCTTCAACTCGGGAGAGCGCTCGGTCCAGTAATGCCACCAAACATCTTCGGCCGCTTCCTTCTGATCCTCCGTCAGCTTGCATGGGTTGGGCGGCGCGTCGGGATCGCCCGAGGGATCCTCCAGGTATGCCTGCAGGGCGCTGTTTCGCTTAGGCGAACCCCAAAAACGGTCCCAGCTTCGCTGGGCGCGATGCAGCAGCAGAGTCTGGTCGTGAATGGTGGGCAAAGGCCCCAATCCCGTTCCCACGTACACACGCGCCTGGCTGCCCAACCGCTGCAGTTGCTGCTCGATTCCCGGATTCTGCCCCAGAGCCTGGATGAAGGCGCCGATGGCGTACTGGGTGGTCAGGTCCATCTTCTCCTTGAGCTTCTGGAAGCGGTTGGTGGAAAAGCGTTCGTCGATCCAACCCTTGTAGTCTTCAAAACAAAATTCGGGCTGGCCGACCAGGAAGTTGTCAGGCCCGTAGCCGTTGAAGGGCTCCAGCCAACTCCTGGAGTTCTTGAGGTTCTCCTTGAAGGCTTGGATGTTGGGCGAACGGGGCGCCACCAGACCCCATCCAAAAATGCCGATTCGTTTGTTGGTCAAGCTGTCTCCCCAAAGAGGCCGAATGTTGGCCCCGCCTCCACTCCCCATTATAAAAGGTTTCCAAAATACGCCCCAACCGGCCTGCCTGCAAGGGAAATGAGCAAATGTGAAGGAATACGCACGAATTTGGCCACAGGGTCACAATTGCAGAATCGATAGGGCAAAATGCGCTTTGCATTTGTAGCCGAACGACCCCCGGAGCACTTTGAACAAGTGGCTTGGAAAGTATGGTGCCTCCTCCATCATATAATGTATCGATTCAAAAGCTTTTCTTAAATATACAATTTTATTGAATGTAAATATTTTTCTTGCATAGACTTATAACCTATTGTATTTTCAAGAAACAGAAAATTCCATTACGAAACTGGAGGATTGACAATGCGCGTGTTGAGAATAGCAGCCCTGTTGGGAGTCGTGGCTGCGCTGGCGTGGCCGAGCTCTTATCCGCAGGAAGACGGCCTATTCAACGCCATCGGATCTGGAGGGAATCCTCTCGGGCTAGCCCTTCACGCGGCCGAACTGGACCTGCCACGGGGCAGATTCCAGTCCGGCCAGTGCAGCATCAGCGTCGACTGTGAAGACGGCTCGACCCGTTTTTGCACCGATACCACAAGCCCCTTTAGCTGCGAGGGC
>JANQFM010000962.1 GCA_028277865.1 Acidobacteriota bacterium | reverse complement strand
CCGGGCGAAACCCAGTTGGAAGTCGATCGCCGAAAAATCCGGTTGCGCATTGCCCGCATCAAGCGCGACCTGCAGCGGCTGAAATCGCGGCGTGCCCTGCACCGTCAAAAGCGCCAAGGCGTCCCCATCCCCACTGTCAGCCTGGTGGGCTACACCAACGCCGGAAAGTCGACCCTTTTCAATCGCCTCAGCGAGTCCGACACATGGGTGAGCGCCAAGATGTTTGCCACCTTGGATCCCCTGGTGCGAAGAATCGAGTTGCCCAGCGGCCAGGAAGTACTGCTCAGCGACACAGTGGGCTTCATCCGCAAGCTGCCCCATGCCCTGGTGGCCGCCTTCCACGCCACCCTGGAAGAGGCTTTGGAGGCCGACCTGCTGCTGCATGTGATCGACGCTTCGCAGGAAGACTTGGCCGGCGTGCGGCAGTCCGTTTATGAGGTGCTGGAAGAGATCGGCTCCAGGGATACTTCGGTGCTGGAGGCCTACAACAAGATCGACCTGACGGAGTCTTTGCCCCGCCCCGATACTTGCAGAGAGCACGTCTTTATCTCGGCCCGACGGGGAGACGGAATCAAGGCATTGCTGGAGCAGATCGCCGAAATCCTCAATCGAAACGCCCGCCAGGTCCGTCTGATCATCCCCTTTGATCGCGGCGAGGTCGTTTCTCAACTGCACAAGCGGGCCCAGGTGGAAGAGGAAGAGTACCGGGATGACGGAATCCACCTCTCCGCCACCCTCTCACTGGCAGAATTGGGGCGCCATCGGGACTTCCTGCAGCCGGACGGGTTTCGCGCAAAGACGCAAAGATCGCAAAGAGGAGTTTTCACGCCGAGGCGCACAGACGCGGAGAGAGGCAGAAGAGACGGAAAGAGATGATGGGATCTGGACTCAGGATTCTTCCGAATCCCTGTTTCTTCTTGCTCTGCGCCTTGGCGTCTTGGCGCGAAATCCGGGAGCTGCAATCATGTATCGAGTGGCCATTGTAGGACGGCCCAATGTCGGCAAGTCCACCCTGTTCAACCGGCTTACCCGCACGCGCAAGGCGATCGTGGGCAATGAGCCCGGGATCACGCGTGACCGCCTCATTGAGGTCGCCGAGTGGGACGGACGGGAATTCGAGGTCATCGATACAGGCGGGATCATTCCCGACGAAAAGGATCTGATCCCGGAAAAGATCCTCGAACAGGCCTCCCTGGCGCTGGAGGATGCCAGCTTGATCATCCTGATGGTGGACGCACGTGCCGGGGTGACTCCGCTTGACGAGGCTCTCAACAGCATGATCCGCAGCACCGGCAAGCCCTACCTGCTGGCCGCCAACAAGGTGGACGTCCCTCAGGTGGAGGATCAGGCACTGCAGTTCCATTCCCTGGGGGTGGAGCAAATCATCCCTGTTTCGGCCGAGCACGGACGGGGAGTGGGCGGGTTGGCTGAAGAAATCGTCCGCCGGGCGCCGGAGTCCGCCTTGGAAGAGCAGGGTCAAGAGATCCGGGTGGCTATCATCGGACGCCCCAACGTGGGCAAGTCTTCGCTGCTCAACCGGCTGGTGGGCAAGCAGAGGGTCATCGTCACAGACATTCCCGGCACCACCCGCGATTCCATCGACACCAGCCTGACTGTTCAGGGGCAGAGCTACCGCTTGGTCGATACAGCAGGAATCCGCCGCAAGGGCAAGACCGACCAGATGGCCGAAAAGCTCAGCGTCGTGATGGCCCGTAAGAGCATCGTCCGCTGCGACGTGGCCCTGCTGGTCATCGACGCCTCGCAGGGCGCCACCAAGCTGGATGCCACCATCGGCGGCTACGCCCACGATGCCGGCAAGTCTCTGCTGGTGGTGGCCAACAAGTGGGATCTGGTCGAAAAAGACGCTCACACGGCTCACAAAACGGAAGCCGAGATCCGCCGGAAGATGCGATTTTTAGACTACGCGCCCCTGATCTTCGTCTCAGCCCTGACAGGGCAAAGGGCGGTCAAGATCCTCGACCCCGTCCGCCAAGCCTACCAGGCCCGTTTCGATCGTGTCCCCACCGCCGACCTCAACCACTTCGTGAAACGGGCCATCAGCCCCCGCCTGGAAACCGCCCCCGGCAAGAAATCCCCTTTCCTTTACGCCACCCAGGCTTCGGTGTCGCCGCCCACCTTCGTCGTCTTCACCCGCACGGCCCGTCCGCTGCATTTTTCCATCGTCCGCTATTTGTCCAACCGGCTGAGGCACCAATATGGCTTCTTTGCCACTCCCATCCGTGTACTTCAAAGGATGCGCAAAGGGAAAAGAGGCACCTCGCGAAGGAAATAACGCAGGCAGCAATGCCCATAGGGCGCTCATGCCTTCTCCAGTGATTAAGAGTCCTGTAAGATAATTCCGAATGCTAAACATTTATGCCGCAGTCATTTTGACCACTCTGGCGCTCGATTACCTGCTGGGGCTGATTTCCAGTCATCTCAACTTGCGCTCGCTCAATGAGCGGCTTCCTGATGAATTCGAAGGGCTCTACGACGCTGAAGCCTACAGCAAATCCCAACAGTACACTCGGGACAGCACCCGCTTCGGACGGGTCTCATCCACTTTTCAGCTCTTGTTGCTGCTGGGCTTTTGGTTTTTGGGCGGATTCAATGCGCTGGATCTTTGGGTGCGCACCTTGGGTTGGGGCGAAATCCCCAGCGGCCTGGCCTACATCGGCATATTGGCTCTGGCTGCAGGTGCCGCCTCGCTGCCCTTCAGCATCTATGACACCTTCGTGCTGGAGGAGCGCTACGGGTTCAACAAGACCACTGCGGCAGTCTTTGTCTCCGATCTGATCAAGGGGGTGGGGCTGGCGGTGCTTTTGGGCGGGGCATTGCTGGCGGCAGTCTTGGCCTTTTTTCAATATGCCGGCCAGGCCGCCTGGCTTTATTGCTGGGCCGCCTCCACGCTCTGGACCCTTTTCATGCACTTCATCACTCCCACCTGGATCATGCCCCTTTTCAACAAGTTTGAGACTCTGGAGGAGGGCGAGCTGAGGGATTCGCTGCTGGCCTATGCCAAGAAGGTCCGCTTCCCGTTGCGCAATGTCTATGTCTTGGACGGGTCGCGCCGCTCTTCCAGGGCCAATGCCTTTTTCATGGGATTCGGGCGCAGCAAGCGAGTGGCTCTTTACGATACCTTGATCGAGCAGCAGAGTGTCCCCGAAACAGTGGCAGTGCTGGCCCACGAGATCGGGCACTACAAAAAGCATCACATCGCGCAAAGCATTGTCATCAGCATCATCCACATGGGTGTGCTTTTTTGGCTGCTTTCGATTTTCATCAGCCATCCCGGCCTTTTTGAGGCCTTCGGAATGCAGCACCAGTCGCTGTACGCCGGACTGCTCTTTTTCGGATTGCTCTACTCTCCGATCGAATTGCTGCTCTCAACTGTTCTTCAGGTGTTTTCGCGACGCAACGAGTATGAAGCCGACCGCTTTGCCTGCCAAACCAGCAGTGCCGATCACTTGGTGAGCGGCCTGAAGAAGCTGGCCCGCGAAAACCTCGATAACCTCACCCCTCACCCCTTGCACGTCTTCCTGCACTACTCGCATCCGCCCATGCTGCAAAGGATTCAGCGCATTCGCGAGTGTAAGGGCAACTGACTGATTCGTACCTTTCACACTAAAAACAACCTGACTTGGTCTTGGTGTCTCTTTGGCTTCCCGTCTCTGGTCTGCTGAGTCAAGCCCTAACGGTCAGAGCAGGATTGACGAAAAGGGATAAGGGGTCTGGTGGCTGCTGTACGACTATTGCGGCAGGGTGGCCAGGAGAGATGATGGATCTACTGCCTACCGGCCTTGCGGCCCTGATTCAGATTGCCATAGCAGTGGTGGCTTTGCGCGCCATGAAGGATGCCGTTGCCCGCCTCTGCTGGATCCTGATTGCTCTAGCTGCGTCATTATTCCTGGCAAAAAATCTGGTCGGGCTGTGGGCTTCGGCGAGCAGCCTTCCGGCCTGGATTTCCTTGTTGGCCTATGCAGCGCTGTTGTCGGGGTTGGTTACTCTGCTGATCTCCTTGCGCTCTCAAGGCCCGCAATTGCTGCGGACTACGGAGCCTCGGGGCCGATTGAACGCCATGCTGGAACTGGACCGCCGGGCCATGGGAGGATCCAGTCTGAAGTCTGTTCAGGATCTAGCCTGCTCGATGGCGGTCAAATACCTGAAAGCCGATTCTGCCCTGGTCCTGGAGCGCGAACCAGGACTGCATTCGCTCACTGCTTCCGCTTATGCCGGCTGGAGGTCACCCCCTGCGGCCTTGCGCTTTTCGGTTGAGGATCCGGTCATTTCGCGGCTGCAGTCAGGCGCCGAGCCATTGTCATGGGAGTCGAAGGAGTCAGGGCAGCAAGGCCTCCTGGCCGAGTTGCTGGCCCGCGATGGGGCGGTTGTCATCGGCGGGGCTGGCCTTGCCGATCGGACCCCAACCGGAGTCTTGCTCGTCCACAGGCGCCATCAGAAGCTCTTCAAGCCCGATGACCTGAAGTTCCTGTCCCGACTGGCTCAGCTGCTGGCCTTTGCCCGACGTACCCGTTGTCAACAAAGTGCCGCAACCCAACTGGACTCGATCCAGCAGAGAACCAGCCTTGTGTCGTTTACCTTCCAGCCGGACGAGTCGATCGGCTTCATGAACGAAAGCGGGCAGGAACTTCTGGGCTTTACCCCTCGCCAACAAGCGGATCTCAATCTGACCAAGCTTTGCCCTGAGTGGGCCTTGAAGCGGATGCGTGATGAAGCGCTCCCCCGGGCCTCCGAGGCTGGCTTCTGGTGCGGCGAGACTGCAATCCGGAGCCGAAACGGACGGGAGATTGCGCTTTATCAAACCTTGCTGGCCCACCGAAAGACCACAGGTGAAGCTGCCTCTTATTCGTGCTTCGCGTATGATTTGGGCAGCTCTCCCCTGCCGACATCCCGAGGTGTAGCCGACTCAGAGCTAAGCAACCGCTTGCGGGCCCTGAACAGCCAGCTGGAGGAGGCCCGGCAGGACGCAGAAGTCTTCGCTGAATCGACCGGTCGGCGGCTGCGCGAACCCTTGGGCGCCATCTCATCCTTCTGCAAGACATTGCTCAGCCGCCACGTCAAGGAGATGAGCTCACAAGTGCTGCGCTACGTCCAACTGATCAACAAGGCTACTGCCAGCGCCGCTCAGGTGACTGTACGCCTCAACCAAGTGGCTCGACTGGCCCGCCACCCTTTGAGTATCCGTCAAGTCGACATGGCCAAGCTGGCCCAAGCCACCTGGAACGAACTGACTGCG
>JANQFM010000948.1 GCA_028277865.1 Acidobacteriota bacterium | reverse complement strand
CAAGTCTGGTGGCCCTCCGGAAAGACTCAGCAATTGGATCCCCCAGCCGTCAACAAGCGAATCATCGTCGATGAGGAAAGCGGCATCCTGAGGTAGGGGGTTCACGCAGAGGCGCAGAGACGCAAAGAGGCAGATGAGGGGGGAGGGGAACGATAAGATAGGACGAGATCCCCTCCCCTGATCCGCTACAATGGAGATTGCATGCAAACGATCCTCATTGCCGAAAGCTCCCCTCCTGCAGCGGATCTGATGGAGAAGATGTCCAGCGAGGTGGGCGCCCGCGTTGTGGCGGCAACCAGCAATGAAGAGGCCCGCCGAATCCTGAGCGACTCAGGAGAGGAAATCGGCGCAGTGGTGGTGGACGGCAACAGCACCGGCATGAGCGGCTTCGAGCTGATGAAATGGATCCGCCGCCGACAGGATCTGGACCATGTCGAAATCATCATTCGGGCAGCCGGCACCGATCCTGCCGAAATTCAAAAAGGCCTGGAAAGCGGCGCATTCTGCTTCTTGCGCAAACCTTGCCCGAGACCGCAGCTGCAAGCCGTCCTCAAAGTGGCCATTTCCGATTCCGAACTGAAGCGAAGCCTGGCCTCCACCATCCACGAAATCGAGGATGCCCTGCGGCTGATGACGGAAGGGACTTTTGCCGTTCACAGCCCGAAAGAAGCGGAATCGCTGGCCGTCGGACTGGGCAAGATCTGCGATTCCTCCCCCGACGCTTTGGGGCTCTTCGAATTGATCGTCAACGGGCTGGAGCACGGCAACCTGGGAATCGGCTATCAGGAAAAAGGGAGGTTGCTGGACGAGGGTCGCTACGAAGAAGAGATGGAACGACGTCTGGCTCTGCCTGAAAACCAGGGCAAGCAGGTCACCGTCAGTGTCAAGCGCGCCTCCGACCGGGTCGAATTCCTGATCCAAGACGACGGGCCGGGCTTCGACTTCCGGAAATTTACGGCCTACGACAAGAAACGCACCCTCGATCCGCACGGACGGGGAATCCTGCTGGCCCGTGCCATGTTTGATGTCGAGTACATCGAGCCGGGGAACAAGGTCCGGGTCACGGTGCCTGTCGTGGAGCATTGAGATCTCACGCAGAGGCGCAGAGCCGCAGGGAGAGACCGCAAAGAGAGAATAAGAGGGCCGAAGCTTTTTCTCTGTGTCTTTGCGCCTCTGCGTGAAGCCTCCGGATGGCACTGCGATGAAGACTGCGGTAATTTAGTGCGCAATGCGTTGTGATCGAGTTACAGCCTGGAAGATGGCGCTCATTGTCGGCCTGCTGGGCCTGCTGGCTGGGTCGGTACCGGCTGGGGAAGGCTCTGGAACTAATCCCAACGACGGCTACGTGGGCCGGACGACCTGCGCCGGCTGCCATCAGGAAAAGGCCCGTCTGCACTTCGACAGCCCTCACCGCCACACCTGGAAGCCGGTTTCGGCGCTGGATGACATGCCCGGGCTGCCTCAGCAGGCCTCCGAGGGGCCCATACAACATAAAGTCAGCAAAATCGACGGCAAGTGGAGCTACACCGCACAGTTGCCTGGCCGCCCAGCCCAAGTGATCCCTATCCACTCCATCATGGGAGGCGAACGATTCGGGACCAGCTTCATTCTGCGGGCTGAAGAAGTCGAGGGCAGGAAGCTGCCCTCGCCGGCTCTGATCGAGGCGCGCTTTATGATCGAAGCCGGGACTCACCGCCTCAAGAAGTCCCCGGGATTGTTCGAAGGCCAGCCCACCAGCTACGACACTGCTTTGGGGCGCGTCCTCAACCCCGACTTTGCCGGCAAATGCCTGGGCTGCCACACCGGACCAGTGGACGTCCGTCTGGCGCTGGCCGGTGGACCCCATCCCCAATTCGGAGACGTGGGAGTGACCTGCGAGCAATGCCACGGCCCGGGCGCCGATCATGTCCGGGCAGTCGAAAACAATGAACAGAACCTGGGCATCGTGCATCCGGGAAAGCTTTCCAACCCCGATCTGCACAAGATCTGCTCCCAGTGCCACAGCGGGTTTTTTTCGCTTGTCAGGCCCCGCCCGGAAGATGTCCTGATCTCCAACCAGGTCACCGCCCTGACCAGTTCCGAATGCTACATCCAAAGCGGTGCGGGATTGAGCTGCCTGGACTGCCACGACCCCCATTCGCAAGCAGTGGAAGACGACTCTGTCTATGAAGCCTCTTGCAGGAACTGCCATTCGGCTGCCGTTCGAACTTCCACCCTCTGCCCCGTCAATCCGAAGGATGGCTGCATTTCCTGCCACATGCCGGCCAATGACCAGCCAGGCAACTTTCATTTGGTGGATCATTGGATCCGGGTGGTGCGGCGATAGGGCCAAAGCTTAATTGTCAGGATGAACAGATTTGACTGGATCCATTGGGAGAGGCCGCATCTGAGGCGCTTGACCGCGCTGGTAGCCGGAACTTGCCTTTTCGCCCTGCTGACGACAGCCTGGGCTGCGCCGCGCCGGGTATTTTTGCGCATGATTGTCACTTCGGCCGAGTCCCAGGCTCTTCAGGCTGTGCAAAGGCTTGAGGCTGGAGAGCCTTTCTCTCAAGTGGCCCGAGAAGTCTCCAGCGATGCTTCCGCCGGGCGGGGCGGATACTTGGGGGAGATGTGGCTTGACCAAATGAACCAGGCCTTTCACGGCGTCACCGAGTCACTGCAGCCGGGGCACTACAGCAAACCGTTCCAACTGGGCCGGTCCTGGGTCATCCTGTACCGCATGGAGAAAGGCTTCCGCGACAGGGCCATCCAGTTGAGCGAAGAGGCGGACGCCGTCCTGGAGAAAGGAGAGACCGAAAAAGCCCTTCAGCTCTATCAGCAGGCCGTCGAGGTGGACCCCGAGTTCATTCACGGCTACTTCAAGCTGGGTGTCGGCTTCGGCCAGGCGGGCCGACCCGATCTGGAAGCCCAGGCCTACCGTCAAGCCATTGAAATCGAGCCCGGCTACTTTCAGGCCTACTACAACTTGGGCGCCCTGCTGCTCAGCCAGCAGGACCATTGGGGGGCCATCCGAGCCTTTCAAGGCGGTCTGCGCATCGATCCCAACCGGGTTTACTGCCACGTCAACCTGATCAGCGCCTATTTGGCCGTGGGGCAGCGCGACCAGGCCATCCGATCCGGGCTCAAGGCATTGGAAATCAATCCACTGCTGCCGGCAGCTCACTACAACCTGGGAGTGGCCTACGGCGAACTGGCCCCGCAAAAGGCTTTGCAGAGCTTTCAAATGGCCTCCGCACTGGATCCTCCCAATACCAAATTCCCTCTCTCGATCGCCATCGCTCTCTCCCACCTGGGACGATTTGATGAGGCACGGCAGACCATTGAGCAACTCCTGCAGAGTCATCCTGGGATGGAAGAGGCTCAAAAAGCCTTGGCCGACCTGGAGCAGATGGCGGCCAGCAGCCCGCCGCCCAGCCAACCCCGCCCGACGCCATCGCCTGCACCCGTTCGCCCCCAACCCCGACAGCCCGACAGTTCCAGCACCGAAAGTGCCGAGGAGCTGGCTGACAAAGCGCGCCAGGCGCTGGTGCGGGGAGACTTCAGGGCAGCCCTGACGCTTTACGAACGAGCCGTGGCGCTCAAGCCGGCTTCGCGGGAGATCCAGTTCCAGAGAGCCTGGACCCTGGTGGCTTTGGGCAAGGCGCTGCAAGGCCAGGGCCAGTGGGAAAACGCCATTCGGATCTGGGAACAGGCATTGGCCGGGTTCCCAGACTTTGTCCCCGCCCTGGAGGCCATGGGCCGGGCTGCCATCACCCAAGGGCGCTTCAGCGCCGCTGACGAATTCCTGGCACGTGCACGCCGGGCCGAACCCGACAATCCCGAACTGGCCATCCTGGCCTCCCGGCTTCATTACGAACGCCGCGACCTGGAAAGCGCCTTTGCCGAACTGTCCAAAGTGAATGCGGGCAACCTGCAGCCGGCCGCCCAGCTCAAGCTGTTGGAGCAGCTGACCTACCTCGATCTGGACGAGGACGCCTTGAAACTCTTCAAGCGCCTCAACCTGCCTGCAAATCAGATGCTGGAAGCCGTCAACCACCTGATTAAGGCCAGCCTATTCGAAGAAGCCGAAAGCTACCTGAAAGGCCACCCTTCCCCCTATGCCCTGACCCTGCTGGGAAAGCTTTATTCCGAGCAGCTTCGCTTCGACGAGGCCCGCCAGGTTCTGGAAGAGCTGCTGAAAAGAGATCCCCAGGCCTGGTCGGCCTACTATTTCCTGGGCCAGGTCTACACCAATGCGGGAGAGGGGGAGCGTGCCATCGAAGCCCTCCAAAAAGCGCTCCAAGCCGAGCCTGCAAACGTCAACATCCTCTACCAATTGGGCCTGGCCGCCATTCAGTCGGGTCAAGCTGATCGGGCCCGCCAATGGCTGAACCAAGGGCTGGCGCTGTCTCCCTCCTCCTTTCAGCTCAATTTCGAGATGGGACGCCTTTTTCTGGAAGAGGGCAATGCTGATCGAGCCTTGCCCTACTTCGAAAAAGTCTTGGAGACTGAACCCGATCATATTCGCACTCACTTCCTGCTCGGCAGGCTCCACCAGCAAGGCGGCGATCAGGAGAAGTCGCGCCGCTACTTCAGACGCTTTGAGGAATTGAAAAAGCGCCTCAATCAGGGGCGCATTCAGCTGCTCGAGAAGCAGAAGGCGCTTAAGGGAAGGAGTCTGATCCCATGAGTGGCTGGAACAGACTCCCGGTTTTGGCTCTTTGGGCTGCCAGCCTCGTTTCGCTTGCGGCGACGCCGCAGCAGCAGCCCGGCACGGCAGCCCTTCAACAGGCCCGCCAATGGGTCCAGCAAGGCAAGTGGAGCCAGGCCGAAGCTGCTTTTGCCGAGTTGGAGAAGAATGGACTGCTCACGGCTGCGGACCTGGACAACGCACTCCAGGCCTCGCGTCAGCTCAACAACTGGGAACGGGTGGTCGCCCTGTACCGGCTCTTCCCCCTGGCTGTCAACCAGCGCATCGAACTCTATGAAGCCTACTTGAGGGCCGGCCGTCAGGCGGATGCCGAAGCTGAATTGAAAAAACTGCACTCTGAGCGTCCCGGCGACGAGCGGCTTGTTCACCTGATGGCCTTTCTGTACCTCTCGCAAAACAGGGCGTCCGATGCGGTCTCGCTCTACGGGGACTTTCTGCTAGACCATCCGCAGGCCTTTCAAAGCCAGATCAACCTGGCCCTGGTGCACTTCAGCCTGGAGGAGACGGCCGCCGCCTTGGACCGACTGGGCCGGGCCTATCGAACCAACCAGGCACAAGCAAACCGATACCTTTACCGCCAAGTCGTGCGCAATATGAGCGGCATGGGTGTTGGGGAACTGGCCAGGCTGATTGCCGACATCCGGCAGGAACTGGGCTTGGCCGCCGAAGGCGCAGAGGCTTTCCGAATCCTGGCCGAGGAATTCAGCAGCCTGAACCGATATTCCCCCGCCATTGAGGCTTATCAGGCCTATTTGGAGCAGCGCCAGGGAGACCAAAAAGCCCGATTTGAGCTGGCCCGCCTCCATTTTCTGCGGGGAGACGACGCCGAAGCATCGGCCAGCTTGGCCCCCCTGGTGGGGATGTCCGGCCCCACAGCAGATCAGGCGCGCCTTTTTGCAGCCGAGTTGGCGGTCAAGGGCGGAAACTTCGAAGAAGCGGGCCGACTGCTTTCCCAGCTGCCTGCCGGCTTTGCCTCGCAAGGGATTCACCGATACCTGTCGGCCCGAGTGGCCTTGGAGGGCGGAGAAACGGAGCGGGCCCGCCGATTGCTGGAAGAAGTCACTCAACAAAGCCCTGAGATCACCGAAGCTTTTCTGCACTTGGGGCAACTTTACATGCGCTTAGGACGCCAACAGGAGGGTCGGCGCTTGCTCAACGAATTCCGCCAACGAAGCCAACAAGCTTCTCAATAATCGGGGCACCCCAAACTTCAAAGAGCCTGATCCAGAGCGGCCCACCCACACCTCGAATTTTCTGGCGGAGCGCCCGCATCCTGCGGGCCTTCGGAGCACGGAGCTGATCGCCTGCCCAGGACAGCAAGCCGCAAGATAAGATGCGGGCGCTCCAGGTCGACTCCGCCTTTGAAAAAGAGCATTGGCGCAAAGAGCCGTCTCATGGGCGTCGTTTGACAGGCACGCCGA
>JANQFM010000910.1 GCA_028277865.1 Acidobacteriota bacterium | reverse complement strand
GGGGATCAGCTGCGAAGCCTGCCACAATGGGGCGCGCCAGCATGCCGAGCGCAGCTCGAGAAACGACTCCCGGCAATTGCCGCTTTTCTTTCCATCCGGCGAGCAGGTCTACATCACGGGCGAAAAAGATCCGGAAGAGGCTTGGGGGCGCACTCCCCAAAACCTCAACTGGACCTGCGCCCGCTGCCACTCGGGAGGGCGGCCCCGCTTCGCCGGCGGGATGGACACCTGGAATTCGACCGAGTACAGCGACGCCTCGCGAGGCGCCTGCTACGATGCACCGAAAGCCCGCCACAGCTCGATGCCCCAACTGACCTGCGTCCACTGCCACAACCCTCATTACGCCACGGGAAAGCAGTGGTCCCGAACGCCGCAGGAAGATGACGCCAGCTGCCTGGAGTGCCACAAGCCCCTGCAGCCCCTTGAGGCACGCCAACAGCATACCCGCCATCCGCCGGGCAGCCCGGGCGCCCGCTGCATGAACTGCCATATGCCCCGTCTAAACGAGGGCCTGCAGGACGTCGTGCGAACCCACCGCATTTTCAACCCTACAGACGCCCGAATGATCGAGGCCAACCAGCCCAATGCCTGCAACCTATGCCACCTGGACCGCCCCATCGACTGGACGCTCAAATACCTGGAGAAGTGGTATGGCGTGTCCGGCTTTTCTGAAGAACGCCTCAACGCTGCCTATCCGCAGCGCCGAGGGCCGGTCGGGTTGGGTTGGCTGCGAAGCCCTCACGAGCCCACCCGCCTGGCTGCCGCGGCGGCCATGACACGGCACAAGGCGGCCTGGGCCTTGCCCCATCTGATCGAAATGCTCGACGACCCCTACCTGATCAACCGCCAGTTCACCCAAAGAGGGCTGGAGCAGATGCTGGGGATCCCTTTGCAGCGCTACGGCTATCGCTTTTACATGCTCCCCGAGGAACGCCGCCAACCCCTGTCCCGAATCCGCTCGCAACTGCTCGACGAGTCCGCAGAACGGCGCTGAGGGTCCAAGGCCTCAAGGTTGGAATCCAGCAATCCCTCCCTTCTCTGCGACTCTTTGCTTTCCCTATCTCTGCGTCCTCTGCGGTTATCCCCCTTCCCATTTTCGGTTCTGGGAAAGGAGTGTCCGCAGGCGAACACCATTTCAGGGCTGGTATACCCGCAACCCAGCATCCACGGCGTCCGGCTTCTGGCACAGGTGTTGCTTTGACGCAACACCAGCAAATCAGTCCCTAAGGACCTCCCTGGCGAGCTGGGGGAGCGGCATGGTGTCGCTTCCCCTTTTTTTTGGCCCGAGTTCTGTATCCCAGCCGATTCCGCTTCACTCGCGGATAGGGTAAATGAGGAAGAAGACCTGATAAGAGGAGTCGAAAGCCTCGACCAGGCACTCCCAGGACTTTCCATTTCGATCCCTGAGCCGGCAGACGGTGGGGCGGGTGAAGCGGCCCTCTTGCGGCAGGCTCTGCCCGAAAATGGTCTGAGGCCCGTAGGAATCGCGCCAGTAGCCGCTCCCGAAAAGCTGGATAAAGCGTGGCGACTCGACCGAACGCCGCAAGGCGAGCCGGCGCCGTGCAGCGGCACGTCCAGAGGGCTTGTCGAAAATCACCACGGCGCAGGCGCGCTGCTGGACTGCCACGTAGCGGCGCACCGCTGCGTAAAAAGAGGAGCCGTAGCGCCGCGCCAGCTTCAGTACGCTCCCAATGCCCAGGGCGCTGTCGCGCGCCTCATTCTGGAAGGCGTCCAGCTGAAAGAGCACATCGGAGGCGAACATATTGGCTTCGCGCTCGAACTGGTCGCGGATCCCTTCATCAAGGGTCGCCTCGGAATCCTCCAAATAAGACCAAGTCTGCTGCTGCCAAGGCAGGAAGCCGTGCCCGATTTCGTGCAGCGACAAGAAGACGCGCCTTCTTTGATGCACCGACCGGTCGAGGTAAATCAGCCCGGCCCGGGCGTCCAGCACTCCCAAAACCTTGTCCACGGCATGCTTGACCCGTCCGGGTAATCGCCGGTAAAGCTTTTCCAAGAAGCTGCTCTCCAGCGAGACCTCCGGCTCGATCTCCAGCCCCGAGGCCTGGACCAGATCTTCCACAGGCGTCGGAAAGCGCCCATAGGCGTTCGCCTTGCGCAGCAGCCGATCCGCACACTGCCGAATTTCGCTCAACTGCTCCGGCGAAAGAGTGCTGTCGTCTCTCCTCATCAGTTGTCAGTTCAGAAAGTCCAGCGAGGCAGCGCCTCAGACCGATCGCAGAAAGGTTTCGGGTTCCAGGTCCCGGGTTCCGGGTCTTTGGGATCCGTGCTCTGATCTGGAACCTGGGGCCTGGAGCCCGGAACCCCTAGAGTTCCTGTTTATTGGCCGCCTGCAGCGGCTGTTGGCCCGGCAGAGTGCCGATGGCCAACCGGGAACCTTAGCTATGACTGTAGCACGCAGAGTCTCGGAGGTGCTCAGCGAGCACGTCACCCTGGAGGTCGCGGGCATCGATGTTGCTGCCCCGAGGCTTTTGCAACCGCGACCTGCAAGCCGGGGTGCATGAGCTACGACCTGAGGGGGCTGCCCCTGGATGGCCTGATCAAGCGCGTGCCTGAAAGCCGCCGCTGCCATTTGGCCGAGCTGGGCTTCAGATCCACTCAAAGCGTGCGGTGAAGTGGCGCAGGAAAGGTGCTTCGTGGATCATGCGCAGCCCTCGGATCGATTTGCGCCTCTCTTGGACGCTTGCCACCGCCTCGATGACGTAATCGATATGGCTTTGCGTGTAGACGCGGCGCGGAATGGCCAGGCGCACCAACTCCATGGGGGCGGGCACTTCCTGCCCGCTGTCGGGATCCTTGTGGCCGAACATGACCGATCCGATCTCGACCGAGCGGATGCCGGCCTCCAGGTAGAGTTCGGCCACCAGAGCCTGCCCGGGATATCGCAGCGGGGGGATGTGAGGCAGCATGGCCTTGGCGTCGATGTACACGGCGTGCCCTCCGGGAGGCTGCACGATGGGGACTCCCTGGGCGGAGATC
>JANQFM010000899.1 GCA_028277865.1 Acidobacteriota bacterium | reverse complement strand
GTCGAACTGAGCGGGGCGGCTGCCGGAGATCTGCTGCTGGAAATCGGCGCCGGGACGGGGCAGATCGGACGCCACCTGCAGGGAATGGTCCGCTACCTGGGGTTGGATCTTTCCGCCGCCATGCTGGAGCAATTCCAGGGCCGTCTCTCAGGCACTCGCTTGATCCGGGCCGACGCCGATCAGAACTGGCCGGTGGCTGACACAAGTATCCGTGTCCTCTTCGGCTCCCGAGTCTTTCATCGACTGCAAACCCCGCATTTGCTGGCACAAGCCTTGCGCGTCGCCCATCCGCAAGGGATGACCCTGCTCAGCGGTCGGATCCGACGCCATCCCGACAGCCTCCAGGCCCGTATGCGACGGCAAATGCGACGCTTGCTCAAGCAGCAAGGCTGGACAGGCAAATCGCGCCTACATTCCCTGGAAAGGCTGCTGGAATCCGCCTGCCGCCGCGGCGCTGTCCCCATCCCGCCTCTTGTGGCTGCCCGTTGGACGGCGTCGACAAGCCCCCGGAAGTCCATCCAATCCTGGCAATCCAAACAAGGCCTGGCCGGAGTCTTCCCCTCAAACCAGGTCAAGCAGCAAGTCCTCCAGCACCTGACGCTATGGGCCGAATCGTCGCTGGGCGGCCTGGACATCGAATCCCGATCCGAGCAGGCTTACGTCCTGGAAGGATTCCGGGTTCCAGGCCTCTAAAAATTGCCTGCTCTGTCCCCTCTTCTGCCCTCCTCCCCCTCCTCTGCGCCTCTGCGCCTCTGCGTGACCTCCAAACTCCCCTTGACATAGCATACTACGCTCCCCGATAATCAATAACCGGACGATACAGGGAGGAAAGCATGGACCGCCAACCAACTCAATTGAACGACCATTTGCCCCTGCCCCAGGCCGCGCTCAACATCCTGCTGGCCTTGTTGGAGGGCGAGGCCCATGGCCACGGCATCAAGAAATCGATCCAAGACCGCAGCGGGCTGAGGATGCGCGCCGGAACGCTTTATGAGGCACTGCACCGGCTGGACAGCAACGGGCTCATCAAGGAGGTTCCGACCCCGTCGGATTGCAAAGAGGCCACTTCGCGCTGGCGCTACTACCGAATTACAGCTCTGGGGCGTGCCGTTTTGGAGGCCGAGTTGCAGCGGCTGGACGCCATTGTCCGCTACGCCGCCGAGCGCGACCTGCGGCTGGATCGGGGAGTTTCGCGCCAAGACGCAAAGGCGCGAAGTTAATGGGATGCGGAGAGCATTTTCTGACTCTTCTCTTTGCCCTCTGTGTCTCTGTGGCAAGACTGGACTCGAATTCGCCATGACCGCAAAGCTGATCCGACTTCTGATGCGGGCTTATCCGGGCTGGTTCCGGCAGCGCTACGGAGGCGAGATGGCCTGCATCCTGCTCTCCGAACGTCAGGACGAGCGCTACCGCAGCCCATGGGGCGGACTCCGCTATTGGGGCGACGTCCTGTCCGACATCCTGGCTGGGGCGACCGGGATGCGGTTCAAAAGACTGGCGAACCGGCTGAAAGCCCATCCGCCGGCCAATCGAAATCCCAAGCATCGAGGAACCCACATGGACAAGCTTCGCCAAGATCTCATCTACGCCCTGCGCACACTGGCCCGCCGCCCTGGCTGGACCCTTGCCGCCGTGGCCACCCTGGCGCTGGGGATCGGGGCCACCACGGCCATCTTTTCGCTGGTCAATGACGTGCTGCTTCGTCCGCTGCCCTATCCCCAACCGGAACGGCTGGTCACCTTGCAAGCCTATCTCCCCCAGGCGAAGCGAACCCGCGGATCGGTCTCCTACCCCGTCTCCGAAATCATCGCAGAAGCCCAGCAGGTCGCCGAACCCTTCGGCCGCTTCAGCACGCGCGCCTACACGGTCGACCTGGGATCGGGCGCCGAGCGCATGAATAGCTGCATGGCCTCCTGGGAGGTCTTCGATGCCCTGCAGGTCCAGCCGCTCATGGGACGCCTTTTCCAGGCCGAGGACGATCAGGTGGGAGCGCCCGATACGGTCCTGCTCAGCCACGGATTGTGGCAGGAGCGCTTTGGAGGCGATTCCGAGATTGTGGGAACCACCCTGCAGATCGATGAACGGCCCCACACCGTCATCGGCGTTATGCCGGAGGGATTCGTCTTTCCGGGTCACCGCCTGCGATTCTGGATTTCGATGGCCGCCCAGCCGCGTCCGCCCACCACTCACTACCTGAGCACCTTGGGACGCCTCAAGCCCGGCCTCAGTGAAGAGCAGGCCCGAGCCCAGCTGGAGACGCTTTTGCTGGAGGTTCCCACCGGCGCTCCCGGCAGCATGGGCAACATCGGGGTCCAACTGACCACCCTGCTCGACTTGCTGGTGGGCGACGTGCGTCCCCAACTGCTGATCTTCCTGGGCGCGGTGGCAACCGTACTGCTGATCGGCTGCCTCAACGTGGTCAACCTGATGCTGAGCCGTTCGGCGGCCCGCCAACGCGAACTGGCTCTTCGCTGCGCCTTGGGCGCCGGACGCCGCCGCCTGGTCCGTCAGATGGTCACTGAAGCAACGGCTTTAGGACTGGCCGGAGGACTCCTGGGCGCCATCCTGTCGGTGGTGATCAGCCGCGCCTTGATCGCCCTGGCACCCGGACAACTGCCCCGAACCGACACCCTGGGGATCGACGCGGCCTCGATTGCCTTCGCTGTGGCACTCTCTTTGGCAGTGGGCATCCTGATCGGACTTTGGCCGGCCTTGCGCCATTCGCGCCCCGACCTCAAGCGCAGCCTGCACGAAGGCGCACGGGGAGCGGCGGGCAGCTTGCAGCATCACCGCTTGCGTGCCGTGTTGGTGGTTGCCCAGGTGGGACTGGCCCTGACCCTGCTGGTCAACGCCGGACTGCTGCTGCGCAGCTTCGACGCCCTGGCCTCGGTCAGCACGGGCTTTCAGACCCAGGGGCTGCTCACCTTCCGTCCGGCGCTGCCCCGCTCGCGCTATGGAGAGCCTGCCCAGGCCAAGGCCTTCCACCAAGAGCTGCTGCAGCGTCTGCGCGCCTTGCCCGAAGTGGCCTCGGCCACCTTCACGGCCACCGTGCCCTTTTCCGGCAGCCACATCGGCGAAGCGTTTCTCATCGAAGGCTGGCAGGACCCTCAGAACCGTCGCGATGCGATCGTGGCAGACGTCCAGGCTGTGGGACCGGACTTCTTCAAAGTCCTGGGCATCGATCCCCTGCAGGGACGAGTCTTTTCGGATGCCGATCGTGAAGGCACTCCGCGGGCAGCAGTGGTCAACCAAACTCTGGTCCGCCAATTCCTGTCCGACAGCGATCCCATCGGGCGCCGCATCCGCCTGGGCGAACGCGATCGCCAGCGCTGGCTGGAGATCGTGGGAGTAGTCCCCGACATCCGCCCCTACCGCCTGACCCGCGAGATCCGTCCCATGGTCTACGAGGCCATTTTGCAGGGCGATCTCTTCTGGAGCTTCTCCGGCCAGATGATCCGCACCCGCACTCCCGACGCAGCCGCCCTGGCCCCCGCCGTCCGCGAAATCTTCCGTTCCATCGACCCCGGCGTGCCGATCACCGGACTGGCCAGCATGCAAACCCGCGTCGACACCAATCTCTCCCAGCCTCGCTTCCGCGCCCTGCTCCTGTCCGCCTTCAGCGTGACAGCGCTGCTGCTCTCAGTCATCGGAGTCTACGGCGTGATGGCCTACGGGGTCGTCCAACGCCGCCAAGAAATCGGAGTCCGCATGGCCTTGGGCGCCGCCAGCCCCCAAATCCTCCGCTGGATCGGCTGGCGAGGAACCCGCCTCACCGCCGCCGGCCTGCTGCTGGGCCTGGCCGGAAGCTTCGCCACCACCCGTTTGCTGGAGAGCTACCTCTTCGAGATGACTCCTTACGATAAGGCCAGCTTCGTCCTGGCACTGATCGTCTTGGCGGCGTCCGCCCTGCTGGCAACATACCTGCCTGCTCACCGAGCGAGCCGAATCGATCCTGTCGAGGCACTGCGCTGGGAGTAGTGGAGGTTTAAATTCCCGATGGTATGATCCGTTTCAAAGACATACCATTTGCAGCACCATCTGGCAAAAGCAGCACACGGCTAAAGTGAACCTCTTAGACAAGACTCACGCTACGATTGTTGCGGGGATTGCGGTTAACTGCAAGGTGGAAAGCTCTTGGCGCAAGACCCTTAAATAGAATGGGGTTGCGGGGGGACGTGCTGGAATTGTTGGAGCACCCTTGTCAGCAGCGCTATCCTGGTCAGCGACTCTTCGTCCTCGCCATCGAAGGATACGCCTTCCTGGTTCCATTTGTGGAGAGCGAAGACGAGGTTTTCTTGAAAACGATCATTCCCAGCCGAAAGGCGACAAAAAAGTACCTGGGAGGGAAATGATGGCCAAGCTGGATCAAGAGGAGCGCGATCTTCTCGAATCGGTCGAGTCTGACGAATGGAAGCCGGTTTCCGGGAAAGATGCCGAACTGGCCCGCTACAAGGACTATGCGCGTGCCACTTTCCGAAAGGATCAGCGGATCAACATCCGCATCTCGGGCAAAGATCTGGACAGCCTTAAAAAGCGGGCCTTGGTCGAAGGAATTCCTTACCAGACACTGATTACAAGCATTCTCCACAAGTACTTGTCCGGCCTTTTGAGGGAGAAGCGGCCATAGGTGCAGGTCGGGGGTTTCACGCAGAGGCGCAGAGACGCAGAGGAGGCGGAAGAGGGGAAAGAGAGAGGCAAGAATGTGTGCGAAAAGGATTTGTGGCTTTTGGCAAACACAGCTACGCCAAGAAGCTTTCGGCTAGTCGGCAAGCCAGAATTGAGGGCCGGCGTCCTTGCCTTGGGCGACTCGGCGGGCTCTTTCGGACTTGGAGGCGCGCATGCCGTAAAAACGCGCCACCTCAGGGCTGTGCACCAAAGCATAGGCCATGAAAACCGACCAGACGAAGACAAAGCCTATCAAACGGCTCTCCAAGCCAATCGCTTCGCTGGCGAAGGTCAATGCGAAAAGAACCATCGACCAGGCGATGACGACTCCATAGGTAAACAGGCCGATCAGAAACTGGAAAATAAATATGGGACCGGCTTCGTTCTCGGTCAGTTTCCAGCTCTCCCGCAAGGCTGCGATGGGGCCGGCGCCGTGGATGAGTGCGTATTCGTCGGCCCAGAAGAGCCGCAGCCCGAGGTAGATGCCGGGGACAATCAGCAGCAGAGTCCCGACCATTGTGATTGCCAAGACCAAGACCCAAGTGGCTGCCCAGGGAATCAACCTCTTCAAAGCCCACAGGTAGCTGCTTTCATGGACGTAGCCGGTATGGCGCTGCGAAACGATGACGCCGGCCAAAGCGATTCCGTAGGCCAGAATGACAAGCATGGCAATGAAAGCCCAGTTGGCGAAGCCGAGCTCATCACTTTCCAATTGCGCTTCGGTTGGATCGATTCCCAGTGTAACAACCAAACCGATCAAAAGAGCCACAGGAGCCAGGCGCAAAGCCAGTTCGCGCAGTGATCGGAACCAGAGCTTCATTCCAGTTGGAAATGGACGACGAAGCCCCGCAACCAGTTCCCTGTCCGGCGTTGCACTCGTTTTCGCCTGGTCGGTGCTCAGGGCTGCTTTGCGGCAGTCTTCCGAGCAGAAATGGGAATCCACTGCAACCGCATGGATTGCGCATTGCGAACAAACGGGCTTGCTGCAATGCCGGCAAAGGGCGATTGCGCTGCGCTCTGGATGGACAATGCAGTTGCGGCCTGAAACTGAGCCCATCTCGCTCCTCCTGTATCGAAACCGGTTAGAATTTTCTATGCAGCTTTCTATGCATTAGACGGAACGGGAATCAGAATCCCCTCACGCTTCTGTATTTCTCCAGCGCCCCTCCAGGGCGCGTTGGCTTTTGGAGCCTTTCCGGTGGCTTCGCCGCAGAGCGGCTCTGCCACCGGCTAATATCCGGGGCTCCTCCAGAGCCGGCAATGCCCTGACAATTCGGCAGTTGAACCCGAAGACCGAGCGATGAATCCCGGCGATCGGCCGACCCCAAAGGGGTCATGGATATTAGCCGGTGGTT
>JANQFM010000870.1 GCA_028277865.1 Acidobacteriota bacterium | reverse complement strand
GTAATCACTGAGCAGGCATCGAGTCAAAGACAGCACCGTAGGGCGGGGCCGAGTCTTGAATTCGTAAAGAAACTTCGCTGGTTCAGTGTGCCCCACGGAAACGAATCAACGAAGTTGAAAAAGGCCGACGCCAGCCAGGTAAATCTCAGGGTAGCCGTCGTTGTGGAAGTCGACGAGGCTAACACCGCTGGCATTTGCAGGACGATCGTATGCCGGAACGTAGCCTGACAACTCGAAACGGCCTTGCCGATTAAGCAGCAGCAGGCTTGGTTCCAGGCGGGAAGGGTCGGGGCTGCCGTTGGCAACAACCAGATCGTCCCAGCCGTCCTGGTTGAGGTCGGCTGCAGCGACCTGCATCACTCCGTGGGCAAATACCAGTCCGGCCTGGCTTGTGATCTCCTCAAAGGACCGGCCGTTGCGGTTGCGGAAGAGGCGAAGCGATGCTGCTGTCGGGCTTTTTCCGGGCATGAGAGAACTCAGGGCATCTGCATAAGAAGCCTGCTGGGTGATGAGCAGATCGAGCAGTCCGTCGCGGTCGGCGTCAAGAAAGAGGCCGAAGAATCCGTTGCCTCCTACGCCTTGCAGGCCAGCCGATTCCGTGAGGTCGGCAAAGCTGCCGTCGCCCTTGTTGCGGTAAAGGATGGCCGGGCGCTTCCAGCGCAGGACGAGCAGATCGGGGTGAGTGTCCCCGTCGTAATCGCCCCAGGCGATGTCGACGGCATTGCCTTCCAAGACGATTCCAGCCTCGTGGCTGCACTCCCGAAATCCCCTTTCCGGCTCATTGCGGAAGAGGCGTAAGGCGGGGATTGCTGTTTCGGAGTTGCCGGCCTCCAGCAAGTCGAGTCTGCCATCGCCGTCGAAGTCCAGGAAAAGGACGCGGGCAGTGGCCCTTTCGCCATCCAAGCCGGAAGACGCGGTGACATCCTGAAAGGTGTCTGTCCCCCAGTCCCTGTCCCGGCTGTGCAGGAGGCGATTGCGCCCTCGGCCTGTGTAGCCGGAGGCGGCAACATAAAGGTCCAGGCGCCCATCCCCATCGTAGTCTCCCCAAGCGAGATCCCAGGCCGTTTCAAGGCGGATGCGACCGTGCAGAGACTGCGCTTGCAGCACTCCGGACCGGTTGCGGTAAATCGTCAGGCCGGTTTCCGGGGAGGCCACGGCCAGATCCTCATAACCGTCCCCGTCATAATCGGCCCAGGCACCCCGGCCCAGGCGCTGCGGATCCAGTCCTGCGGCGACGGTGACGTCCCGGGCAACGATCTCGGCCTTGGGCGGAGACTGCAGCCTGAATTCCTGGGCGGTTTGGCCGGGATAGCCGTCCAGCCGCTGTGCACACCAGTACAGGAATGCCCGCGAGTGGATGGCGGCCGATTGCAGATGGGTCGGGGTTCCCCCTTTCGGTCCCTTGGCCCCGCCGGCGGCCGGAGAAGGCGCCGTATCCCCTTCCGAAACCGCCCCCTTGTCGGACATGCGCCGCTCGCGGCGCTCCCCTTCCAGCACCTTTTGGAAAAGCTTGGCAGCTTGGCGGTACTTCCCGCTTTGATAGCGGACAAATCCGGCCCAGAAGACAGCCTCGGCAGAACGGAAGCCGGCAGCTTGGTCGAAGTACTCGAGCGCTGCCTCCCTTCGTCCCCGCGCCAGCGCCAGCCGGCCCAGCCGGACGAAGGCGCCGGATTCCTCTGGGTACAGTCGAGCGCTTTTGAGAAAGGCCTTTTCAGCCTCCTCAAAGTCCACGGGCGCGCCCGGCCAAGGGCTGGAAAGAACCGCGCCCAGTTGCGAATGGCCCCGGTTGCTTTCCGGGTTGATTTGCACGAGCCGCCGGTACAGTTTTGCAGCTCTGGAATACTCGCCCCGTTCGAAACGGCAATTCCCCAGGTAATAAAGCGACTCCTCGTGGCGGGGATTGAGTTCGAGCGCCTCTTCATAAAGCCGGGAGGCTCCCTCCCAGTCTCCTTGAGTGCGCAGATCGGTGGCACGGTCATAGGTGCGCCAGAAGCGCTGCAGCCGTTGCCGGGCGGGGTCCAATTCGCGGGAGGCGCTTGAGCCGGGGTCGCCGCCTGTGTCGGCGGAACGCCACAGTGCCAAAGCCAGCAGAACCGCCAGCAGGGACGCCACCAGCCACAGACTGCGCTTTTCCATCACTGCTCCTCGCTGACCAGGATGCTTTGGCCCGGCTCCACTTCGGTCAATGTTTGCGTTGCGCCGCCGGGGAATGTCACCGTAATGCGCTCCACGACAGTGGCCCGAGCAAGGCCGAAATGAAGTTCCAGGGGGCTTTGGGAGAGGTAGGAGGGCTGCGCGCCCATTTCCTGAACCTGCCGGACGCCTCCGGCTACGATTTCGACTCGACCGCCAACGCCGAAGGTGTTGCCGCCCGCAGCTCGCAGGCGAACCCGGATCCAGCCGTTGCCGGTCTCGCCGTCATTTCGCAGCAGGCGGCAGGCACCGCTGTGATTGACCACCAGGATGTCCAAGTCGCCGTCCCCGTCGTAGTCGGCATAGGATGCGCCTCGACCGACGGCTTCTTGCTGAAACCAGTCGCCCGAAACCCGGCCGACCTCGAAAAAACCCTCCTCTTCGCTGCGGTTCCAAAAGAGCAGGTCGCGCATTCCGATCAGCTTGGGGGGGCTTGATTCGTCCTGGAAGGTGCTGCCGTTGGCCACGAAGAGGTCTTGGCGGCCGTCGTTGTCATAGTCGAAAAAGAATGAGCCCCAGCCGATGTAGTCCAGGGCGATCTGCCCCAGCCCCACCTCGTCAGCGACGTCGAAAAAGCTCATATGGTCGGCGCTCAGCTCGACTCCGAACGCGAAGCGCAGGTTGTTGAGCAGGGCGTTTTCCTGGGCGATCCAGTGAGAGATGAAGATATCCTGGTCGCCGTCATTGTCCCAGTCGGCCACTCCCAGTCCCATGGCGCCCCGGTAGTCGCTGACCGCGGCCGTGTGGGAGACTTCCTGGAAGGTTCCGTCTCCCCGGTTTTGAAACATGGCGTTATCGGAGATGTCGTTGGCGACGTAAAGGTCGATCCGTCCGTCCAGATTGAAATCGCTCCAGGCAGCGGACAGGCTGCGCCCATTGGAATTGTCCACGCCGGCCTGTTGGGCCACTTCGATGAACCGCCCCCCGCCCTGATTGCGGAAGAGAAGGTTGCGATGCGGGGAGTAGGAGGAGGGATTGAGGGTGAAAGGGACGGTGGCGTGGTACTGCACCTGGACGCGGGCCGAGTCCTTCGGGTCGTAGGTGTATTGCACATAGCCGCAAACGTAGAGGTCCAGTCGGCCGTCCAGGTCATAGTCTCCCCAGGAAGCGCCGCTCCAAAAGCCTGTTGGCCCGTCCACGCCGGCGCTTTCGGACACTTCCTCAAAGCTGCCGTCTCCACTGTTGCGAAAAAGAAGGTTGCGGCCGTAATTGGTGACGAACAGGTCCAGGTAGCCGTCTCCGTCGTAGTCTCCCCAGGCGCTGCCCAGGCTGAGGCCTTGAAAGGCGGTCTTGCTGGGGACAGTCACGTCGCTGAAGGTTCCGTCGCCATTGTTGCGATAAAGGCGGTTGCCGGCAGGCGAGGCGACCAGCTCTTGGGGCGAGGCGGTCAAAGGGCCGGCGAAATTGCACAGGTACAGGTCGGGGTCGCCATCGTTGTCGTAGTCTCCCCAGGCGGCGCCGGAACCCATATCCTCGGGGAGCTGAACCGATCGGGCGCCCTGGAAGTGGACAAAGTCAAGTCTGGCTTGCAGCGTGGCATCGGTAAATTGAATGCGAGGGTATTCGGCCGGCAGCTGCCGGCCCAGCGAATCCGAGATTCCGTCCACCCGTTCCCCAGGCCTGTAGGGACGAGGCTCGGGACGCATCTTCACCACCAGGACAACCACAATGGCCAAGGCTGCAATGCCGATCACAGACCAACGGATGACCTGTCTGTGGCGCCGAGGCAGTCTGGCGGGCATTCTGACTCTCCTGAGGATTCACGCAGAGACGCAGAGGCGCAGAGGGAGGAGGTAGAGGGGCTCCGCTTTCTCTTCTCTGCCCTCTCCGCGCCTCTGCGCCTCCGCGTGAACCCCCTCTTCAGGAACCGCTCACGACCTCGATTTCCGCTTCGTCCGACGACATTTCAGTGATGGGAGCCGTCAGGCCTGCACTCTCTCCGAAGAGGAAGTTGAGCAGGTACTGGTCGAACTTGCGGTACTTGAGGCTGGCCTTGACATGCAGCTTGCCGGAGGCCTCGGCCGGCGGAACCGCGAAGCGCTTTTCGGTAGGCTCCTGCCAATCGTCCGACGGCTTTCCGGTGGGGAACAGGTCCGGGCAGAAGAAATCGAATTCGGCGATGTCCGAAAAGCCCGGGAAAAGTGCCCGTCGATGGCGTACACCCACCATTTCCCACAGGTTGTGGCGATCGATCAGGTTGCCGTAGCGATCCACCGGTTCGGCCTTGAAAATGAATGAGCCTGGCTCGATGAATCCTTTTTCGTCCACCCGCCCTGTGACGTACACCTCATGCCCCTGATCGTCAGTGACGACCAGCTCCACCCAAGACTGGATGATGTCCAGAGGCCCGGTGGGGAAGTCGTGGCCCACCTTGTTGGAGGTGATGACCACCTGCAGGTCCACTTCTTCTCCGGGGCGCACCGTTTGCGGTGCCCGCAATTCGATGGAGACGGCCGGGCCCTGGCTCCACTTGTGGGCGATTTCGGGAATCGGATACTCGCCCCGCAGCCATTTGTCAGTCAACTCGACCTGCTCTTCCCAGCCCGGAAGCTTCAACAGGGCCGGCATGACTTGATTGGCAGCGATAAAGCGGTGGCTGCGGTGCCGTCCGTCACCCTCCGTCCGGTTGTAGTCCGAGGCGTCCCCTGAGGCAGGGTCGCCGGATTCTTGCAGCGGCATGTGGCATTCGCGGCATTCGATCGTCTTGGCCGGGTCGCCTGGGTGGTTCCAGCGGCTCTTGCGCCAGTTGTCGAACTGGTTCTGCAATTGCACCCAGCCGACGCGGTTGATCTCTGAATCGATGAACTGCTTGTGGCAGGCGGCGCAATATTCGGGAGTCTTGAATAGCCGTTTGCTGAGGGTTTCCACGTGCGTGCGGGGATAGGCCCGGATCAAAAAGTCGCGCACCAGGCGCTTCAGCTCGGAGGGATCTTCCTGGTACTCGACTTCATACAGGTATCGGGGCGGCTGGGTAATGACGTAGTGGGCATTGCCCTTCAGGTCGGTCTGGCGGATGGAATGGCAGCTCAGGCAGGAGATTCCCTCTTGATAGCCGCTCAATGAAGTGAGTTTTTCGGTATCGGTGAATATGTTCTTGGTGCCCGAAAAGAGGGAGATCGGGTCGTGGCAGCCTCCGCAGTAGCGGGTCGACTCGGGGCCGTTCTGTTCGGCCATGGTGAGCTGAATTTTCTGAAAGCCCGTGTCCATGGCTGCCCATCGGTGGGCACTGATTTGCCATTCCTGCAGAATCTGTTCGTGACAGCCCGCAGTGCCGCAGCTTTGAGAGCCGGAAAGGGAGCGGGAATCAAAGGCGCCCCCGGTGTCGGTAGTGGCCAGGCTGGGCGCGAAGGGACGGTCCTGGCCATACTTGTAGCTGTAGTCCTCATCAAAGGCGTTGACCATCTCGACCGGCTGGTAAAGCAGGACGCCGGCCACAACCAGCACAAAGAACCCCAGGGTCACCGTCAGCACTCCTGCTGCGTAGTTGGCGGGCGTTCGCTGCCTCGCTTCTCCTTGGCTGCGAAGGTCGCGGATGATCAGCAATAAAATGTGGGGCAGGATGAAGATGAGCAACCCAAAGGTGGAGACGATGTGAACCGTGTCCCAGGAATAGCTGATGCGGGTGGAAAAAAGAGCCTGGAATGTCAGCACAACTCCGGAGATGCCGGCCGCCAGGCAGGAGGCGGTGCCCAAATAGCCGGTGAGCTGCAGGTGGGTGAAGAGGTGCTTTCGGTAGCGCAACCAGTGACGGAAGAGGTAATAGAACCAAGGTGCCAGAAAGACCAGTCCCACGGCGGTGTGGACGATCACCATCAGCTGGTTGGGGAGGCTGAAGGGCAACAGCCAGACGGAGAGCCCGGTCAGGGTTTCAAAAAGCAGGAATCCCCCCGTCCAGACGGCAAGGCGGGACTGCCAAGGGTCGGGGGGCAGTTCAATTTGCGGGTTGTCTGCTTTCATTGTCATTTTCCTTGCGGGGTTGCATACGGCGACGGAACACGGGCCGCATGGCGGTTTTCAACACCCGGTTGTAAAGGCGGTAGGCCGCCGAAGAAAGGGTGGGCGGCGCCAGGTAAAGGGCGTCGGCGGGCTGGACGACCAAGCTGACTTCGATGTTGGGGGCGATTCCAATGGGGATGCGCTTGCGAATACAGCTCTCGATCATGTACTGGAAAACCTGCCGCATCTGCACATAGCGCGGCGGCGGATAGTCTTCCATGGCACAGCCCTTCAGAGGCCGAAAGATGCAAACGGTCGGGAAGGCGCCGCAGTCGGTGATGCGGTCGATGGCCCGCAAAGTGTCTTCAAGGGGTTCGACACCGGCGATGATCTCTCCGCTGACCCTCCCCTTGCCCAGCTTGGCGGACGTGTACTCCATGGCCTGGAAAAAGGTCTCCTGACCCAGGGTGGCCTCTTTGCCGGGGCACAGCTCGCGGAAAGCATCCTGGTTCATGAATTCGAAGCAGAACGAAAAATGGTCCACACCCAAGTCGATCATGTCGTCGTAAAGGCTCAAGTCGCGCTGGGGAACCAGCTGGAGGCCCACCAGCAGCCCCGTCGATCGTTTGACGGCCTCGACGAAAGGCCGTGCCATCTGAAAATCGCGGCCCTCCTGAAAGCCGCTGTTGAAGTGGACGAAAGTGATCCCCGACTCCTCTCGGGCTGTGCGGCAGGTCTCCACCACGTCGTTGACTGACTTCTTGGTGATTTCATTGGTGCCCACATTCAGGCCGGTGGTGCAGAACTTGCAGTTGAGCATGGTTTCCTCAACCCAATAGCGGCACACCGGACCGATGTAGATGCCCAAATAAGTTCCCTGCAAATTGCCCACCTGCCCCATGGGGACCCCGCGTGAAGTGGGACGCTCGTACCAGTCCGGGACGGCTTCAATGCGGACGGGATAACGAAAGTCGGATGCTTGGTCCAGGACCACGAACCCGCCCCTTTTTTGCCGCAGCAGGTAGGGAGAGTGCTGAACGAACTCCTCTTCGGTCGGAGCATTGGCCCAGATGTCCTTGAACGAGCCTGGGATGATCAGTTCCAGCCCGCTTCCCAGCCCGGCTCGTGTGCGCTGGGCCTGCCTGACTTTTTGGCGGGTGGCCTTGTCGATCCTCAAGCCCTTGCAAAACAGGTCGATCTCCAGTTCGCAGGGATTGAGCGGGGCTGCCTGTCGAGGGTTGTTGAAGGAACTTGGGCCTCTCGAACTGGCGTGTTGGGAAATCATCCCGTGAAGAGAGGCAAGACTCATTCCACTCTCGAAAAGCCCCGTTAAGAGGGCATTTGGCGCAGCGCCACGAATGAGGGCTAGGCGATTTAGCCCAAATCGAGGCACTCTCTGGGCCATCTGCACCATGCCGCCCGGCATGCGGGGGACACACTTTGCGCGGCCAGTGCGCAGACCACCAATTGCGCTTTGTGCTTGCTCATTGGCTCCATTTGCAGCGACGCGATCCGAGCATTGAGCCAAGAGGCGAGCCCCCAAGCTTGACGAGGCATTCCACCTTCCGTAGAAGAGCTCCCAGGCGAACTTTCCGGCACCCGCTTGCGTAGGCAACTACTCAGAAGCTGCCAGGCAAGTCCGGGTCATCATGGCTCGAGGGCAATTCGATTTCGGAAAAGGAGGAATTCTTGATGAAAAAGATCTGTTGTGTTGTCCTTTGCATTGCACTTACGCTGCCGGCTTTCGCCCTGCCTGCGGCGGGGGATTCCATCGAAGGCAAATGGGAAGGCGTGGCAACGGCGCCGGGAAATCCTGAGATTCCCTTTTCAGTCGTCTTCAAATCTGAGCAGGACTCCTGGATGGGAACGATGGACATCCCCAGCGAGGGTATGACCGGATTGCCTTTGCAGGACGTCAGCTTCGACGGCAAGAAGCTGGAATTCTCGATTCCCGTGCCCGAAGCAACCGTCACCTGCAGTGCCGAAGTTCAGTCCGATGGCAGCATTGCAGGGACGTTTGAACAAGCAGGTCAGACCGGAACCTTTACAATGACGAAGCAGAAGTAAGATTCCGGAGGGGTTCACAATGGAGAGCGGACAACGGAACAGAGCAAATGGCGGGATTGTTTCAGATGCCCTTTTCCGTTCTCCGCCTCTGCGCTGCCCTTCACCTTTCAAAAGCGTCCGATGTGTTTCGAGGGGAAAAAGGATCCGGGATTTGCCGCCCTCGGAGCGGCCCCGCGAAAAGCTCGGCCAGATGGGGCCGAAGGCTCTGTCCGACCTGGAACTGCTTGCAGTCGTGCTGGGCAATGGCACCCCCAAGCGCGACGTTCTTTGGCTGGCCCATCGGATCCTCGAAAAGCTGGACAGCGTTGACCAGGCGACCCCGGAGCACTTGCAGGAAATCGAGGGAGTGGGGCCGGCTCGGGCCATGAAGATTTGCGCCGCCCTGGAATTTGCCCGCCGGCGGATCCGACCGGAGGGCGTCAGGATTGAGCTTACAGTAGATGCCTTGCCGTTGGTGCGCCATTATTCTGACCGCAAGCAAGAGCATTTCCTGTGCATCTCCTTGAATGGCGCCAACGAGGTCATCGCCACCCGGGTGGTCTCGGTAGGATTGGTCAACCGGACCCAGGTGCATCCTCGCGAAGTCTTCGCCGACCCCATAGCCGATCGGGCTGTCTCGGTGATCGTGGCCCACAATCACCCTTCCGGAACCCCCATACCCAGCAGCCAAGACATTGAAGTAACCCGACGCCTGAAAGCAGCCGGCGACACCTTGGGTATCCGCTTGCTCGACCATCTCATTTTCACCCGCAACAGCTACTACAGCTTTCAAGAGCACAACAAAGTCTGATCCGCCCCCTCCCCTTTTCAGCAGTCCTTTCCCTAAAGCAGGAGCCGATCGTCAAGCCCAGTTGGCACCCCTTTCCTCCATGGGTGTTGCGTCCTTTGCGTCTTGGGGCGAAAGTCCGGATTCGGCACAGCAGTTGCAGCGCAGCGCCACGATCAAGGAGGACTTTGATGGACACCATCCTGCAGGACATCCGCTACTCCCTGCGAACACTGGTCAACAATCCGCTCTTTTCCGCCGTCATCCTGACCACGCTGGCTCTGGGAATCGGTGCCAACAGCGCCATTTTCAGTGTCGTGAACGCCGTCTTGCTGCAGCCTTTGCCCTACCCGGACCCGGATCGGATCGTGAGGGTCTGGGAGTCTCGCCCCACCAGCCGTGACGAGCGCAGCATGCCGGGATTTTCGCTGGAAAACTTCCGCGCCTGGCGCGAGAGCACCCAGACGCTGGAGAGGATGGCAGCCTACAACCAGGAAAGCCTGACGCTGACTGGCCTTGATGAGCCGCTTCAGTTGGAAGGCAGCCGGGTTTCTCCGGGGATCTTTCAGCTGCTGGGCGTGATGCCTGCTCTGGGCCGCAGCTTCGATCCTGCCCATGAGACTCCCGGAAACGACCGTGTCATCGTGCTGAGCCATTCGACCTGGCAGCGCCACCTGGGTGACCGCGACCCTGTGGGGCAAAGCCTGACGCTGAATGGCGAGAGCTACCTCGTGCTGGGCGTCATGCCAGAAAATTTCGAATTCCCGTCCGCCGACACCCAGTTCTGGACCCCTTTGGCACTGCAGCCTCCATTACGCCAATCCAACCGGCGCAGGGTGATCGCCGTACCCGTGCTGGGACGCCTCAAGCCAGGCGTCAGCATTGATCAGGCAGAGGCGGAAGGGACGGCCCTGGTTCAGCGGCTGCGCCAAGAAGACCCCCTGGCCGAACCCGACGCCCAAGGAGGGTCGATCCAACTGGTCACCCTGCATGAGCAATCGGCGGGCCCGGTACGCCCCGCCCTGCTGGTTCTGATGTTCGCCGTGGGGTTCGTGCTGCTCATCGCCTGTGCCAACGTAGCCCACCTGATGCTGGCCCGGGCCGCCCGAAGGCAGAAGGAAATCGCCATTCGGGCCGCCTTGGGAGCAGGAAGAAGCCGTCTCATTGCCCAAACATTGACCGAGAGCACAGTGCTTTCGCTGATTGGAGGCGCTGCTGGGCTTGCCCTGGCCCTGGCGGGTCTGAAGTTGCTCAAGAGCCTCGGTCCGGTAGGCATCCCTCGGCTGGAGGAGGCAGGGCTCGACTGGTCGGTACTGGCCTTTACGCTGGGTCTGTCCCTGCTCACCGGAATCCTCTTCGGGCTTGCGCCCTCCCTGCGTCAGGGTAGAGGCGACATGAACCAAGCCCTTAAACAGGCCGGTACCCATTCCGAAGCAGCCACAGGACGCATCGCCATGGCCCGTTTGCGCGCAGTCCTGGCGGCGGCCGAGATTGCTATGGCCTTGGTGCTGCTGGTGGTGGCTGGGCTTTTGATCAGCAGCTTTCTGCGATTGAGCCGGGTCGATCCCGGCTACAATCCTGAGAATGTCCTGACCGCCCAGGTCAGGCTGCCCGCTGCACGCTATGCCGACACCGCAACCGTTTCGGCCTTTTACGACCGCTTGCTGGACAGGGTGAACGGCCTGCCGGGAGTGGAATCGGCTGGGCTGGTCAACTTCCTGCCCCTGGTCCCCGCCCGCATGGTCATCGGGATCGCCGTTCGAGGCCGCCCTCTGCGCAGTCAGGACTCAGAAAGCAGCCGAATGCAAGCCGACGTGCGGATCGTAAGCCCCGGCTACCTGCAGGCCATGAACATCCGATTGCTGCAGGGAAGGGACTTTCAAGAGAGAGACCGGGCCGGTCAGCCCTCCGTAGTGCTCGTCAATGACTCCTTCGCTCGGCAGTTCCTTGCAGATCAGGATCCGTTGGGTCAGCAGCTGATGGGGATGGGAGAAATCGTCGGCGTAACCGCAGATGTGAAGCCGGAGGGGATGGAGTCGGAAGCGCGCCCTCAGCTTTATATTTGCCATCGCCAAGTCCGTCCCATGATGGCCCGCATGTTGAACCAGATGAGCCTGGCCGTGCGCAGCAGCCAAGATTTGGAACCCCTGGCAGGCGCCATTCGCTCCGAACTGAGGCAACTCGACCCCGACCTGCCCCTTCATGATGTGGCACTCATGGCCGACCGGGTCTCGGATTCGGTGGCGCGCCCCCGATTCTATTCCGTCCTGCTGGGAATTTTTGCGGTCGTGGCATTGGCGCTGGCATCGATCGGTATCTATGGTGTCCTATCCTATTCGGTGAGCCAACGCACTCAGGAAACCGGAGTTCGAATGGCTCTGGGTGCCCGCAAAGGCGATATCCTGGGCATGATCCTTAAGCAAGGCCTGATTCTGGTGACGTCCGGGGTGGCGATCGGACTGCTGTTCTCGCTGGCTGTGACACGACTGCTGACCAGCCTGCTATTTGAGGTCAGCCCGACCGATCCTTTCATACTCGGTGCGATCGCCCTGCTGCTGTCTGCTGTCGCCCTCATGGCCTGCTGGCTGCCCGCCCGACGCGCCTCCAGCCTCGATCCTCTGCAGGCTCTGCGCTACGAGTGAGAAACGGGATTGAGGCCGGGTCCAAGGTCCAAGGTCCAAGGTCCAAGGTCTGCAGAATGTAACCTTCCTGACAACTGACCACTGACAACTGAATCCCATCCTGCCGTTTTTTCTCTTGACACTTTTTGTTCACCCATGATATTCTCTTTTTCATCACCTTTCGGAGATAGCCGGGAGGTTGGCAAATCGGGATTGGCGTGTGGAAGGAATTCCGGTTCCGTGCGGCTGGTTGGCATCAGGAGCAGCCGACGGGGGTCAATTGCACTGTTGGTTTTGCAGAGAGGCAAATTCCCGATTCATGAGGGTAAGCAGACCGGCTGCCAGTGTCGATCCACCCTTGGAACCATGGCTGTTGGATTCTTCCGATGCCAAGACGGGCTGACTACCTTAAGGAGCATGCCAGTGAAGATTCCAATGGTCGAGAAGTTGGGCGTTCGGATCCGGAGAATGCGCAAGCGGAGAAAGCTGACCCAGGAGGTGCTGGCAGAGATCAGCGGCTACTCCCCCGGCTATATAGGCAGCGTTGAAAACGCACGCAAAGTACCGTCCATGGAGTTTGTTTTCGATCTCGCCGAAGCCTTGGGCACCTCCCCTTCCGACCTCCTCATCGACTGCGGCGAAGGGCCGGATCGCGAGAAGATCAAGACTGAGGTCAAGCAGCTGGTGGACTTGCTGTAATCTCGATGCCTGCGGTTCGTCTTACAAATTTGGCGGTCTTAACCCGAATTTCTCACGGGTTGTCGTCGCTACTTGCCGGGTTGTTGACGGCAGGCAGGCATTTTGTTGGAATGGCTGTCAAAAGAAGCATGGCCGGGCATTTGCACTGTATTGCGTGCAGGCGCCCCTGCCAAATTGGGAGGAGATCGAAATGCGTATCGCCGTTTTGGTGGCCCGGATTCTGTTGGGGCTGATCTTCGCAGTCTTCAGCCTCAACCATTTTGTTGGATTCATGCCTCAGCCCGACCTGTCGCCTCAAGGCCAGCAATTCATAGGCGCTTTGGTCGGTTCGGGCTACTTGTTCACATTCTTGAAGGTGGTGGAACTGGTGGCGGGACTCTTGCTGCTGGTTGGAATTCTAGTGCCGCTGGCCTTGACCCTGCTGGCGCCGATTGTCCTCAATATCTTCCTCTTCAACCTCTTTTTGGATTCAGGAGGACTGCCCATAGGAGTGGTCGTAGTGGTTCTGGAACTCTTTTTGGCTTATGCCTACCGCGACTCGTTCAAGGGAATCCTGAATCCTGGCGCCCAGCCGTCTTGAGAGGGAATCGGAGAGGGATCAGCGAAGAGATCGCGAAGAGACGGACTTAGAGGCCGGGCAGAGGCGGGTAGGGCGGAGAGGAAAAGGGGATCTCCGCACTATGGTATATTTCCCGGCCATGCATTGGGATCATAAGGGGATTCAATTCCACATCGATACCGAGCCGATGGGCGCCTTTGTGTTGGCTTCGGCACGGGTGCCTCGCGAAGGGATGTTCGTCCGTGTGCGGCCTTTTTCGGCTTTGGGCCGGGATGAAGAGCAGGCCGTGCGATTGCTCCAGCAGCAAATCGAACTCGAGTACCGACGCGTCCCCTCCCCTGTCGCCTGAAAAGCTGTGCTTTGGCGGCCTTTTTGTCTTTGATCGAAATTCCTAGAATACCGGGTCGAACGCCAAGCGCAGGGTCGCCTTAGGATCACGCAGGCGGGCCAGTCCTTGCGGGGAGAGGACGTTTCGGTCCAGCCGCAGGGGATTCCAGGCTGCTATAAGTCGGGCAGTGGGCAGAGGGCGGGGCAAGCGGATGCGGACTTCACCTCCCACAGAAGCCCTCCATATCCTGTTGGTCTGCTGCAGCACTTCGAATCCTTGAGGACTCTCCAACGTGAGGTTGACGCCGGAATCCAGGAATGGCGCCAGAGAGAAGAAGTGATGAGGGCTGACCTCGTACTCGGTATTCAGGGCCAGGTAGGCGTCCCCTCCCAGCGGATGCAACCGGCCTCCGTCCTGCCCCCAGGGTCCGGTGGTGGTGGCGGCGAATCCCCGGATCATGTCGCTGTCGCTGAAGAGGCGCTCGGACAGGAATTGTCCGCCGTTTGAAAAACGGCTGTAGGCACCCTGCAGGCGCAAAGTGAATTTGGGGGCGCCCGGACTCTCCTGGCCGACTTGCCGGTAATCGAAGAAAGGGCGCCAGCTCCAGGCCTGGGAGGAATCGCTGAATAGGGAAAGGCGGGTGCCCAGGCGGATTTCCTCTTTCCAGAACTCTTCTCCTTCCTCCCGGCGCTCCCAAAATGGCTGCAGCACCATGTGGCCGGTCAAGTCAGGCCGCGTAAACCTCTCGACTGTGAATTGCAGGCCGACCTGGTTGCTCCGGCGTATGCGGTAGGTGGCAGTGCCCGAAAAGCCGGTTTTGCGGGAGTGAAAGACATCCTGCACTTGGTTGTCCACTGAGGAGAGCTTCAGGCCTGTTCTGCGCCGGAAAAAGCGCAAGCTGAGGGAAAGGGGCAGGTCGGTCCCCAGCACGTACCGCGAAGCCAGGCTCAGGGCAAGGCCCGTCGTGCCTCCCCCATGGTCCAGTTCCAGGCCGATTGATTCGCCCAAACCCAGCCAGTTGGCGATGCTCAAGGCAAGGCTGGCATTGACGCCTCCCAAATCAGTGCGGGTCAGGGAATAGAGAATATTGCGGCTTTTTTTCTCTTCCAAAGGAATCCGCACGTCGGCCACCCCGGCCTGCAGGTCGATGCCGACCTCGACGTCGCCCTCCCGCAGAGGCTCTTTCAGGACACCGGTGGAGTTGATGGCGTTCAGGCTGCGGGCAATCTTGCGGGGATCCAGTGCGTCGCCTTCGTCGAAAGTCAGTTCGCGGCGGTAGAAGGAATCGGGATAGCGGGAGTTGCCTTCGAATTCGACCCAGCGTACATCAAGCGGCGGCAGCAGCGAAAACTCCATCTTGAGATCGACTTGGGCGTTTTGGTCGTCGATTCTCTGCAGAATCTGAAATTCTTCGATGATGCGTCCCAAAGAGGCAAAATGCCGGCCGACCTGGTTGCGGAAGTCCAGAATACTGCTTTCATCATAACGATCGCCCCGGGAGGGTGCAGGGATGTCCAACCCGGTGAGAAGCGGAGGCAAACAGACCTCACCGATTCTGTATTGCCCTCCCTCCTGGACGGCGATCTTCACAAGAACCCGATTTCGGGCGACTCGCTGGAAGGGCAGGGGAAAGTGACGGGTGGCCTCGACTTCAACCACCTGCAGGCCGCCTTGTTCGACCTGAGCTCTTACATGGCCCGCATTGCGGTAGGACTGCCGAATATTCTCCAGACCCTCTTCCAGTTGGTTAAAGTCCAGTCGGCCCTGCAGGTTGAGCAATTCCTCCAACTCTTCGGCGCAGAAGGCGGAATTCCCCGAGAATTCGACGCCCCCAAAGACAGCCTGCGGACCTTCATCGATCTGCACACGCTGGGGCGGCGGGCTATCCAGTCGTCGGACCCGCACCAAGGGAAAGCCGCTATCCTGATAAAACTGCCGGATCAGCCTCACGGCACGCTCGATGTCGTCCCCCGAAAGCGCATCTGACCCAAGCTCAATGCCCTTTTCGGCCAGATGTTGCCGGATTTCCCCATCGCTCAGGCTGCGGTTGCCTTTCAACGGGATTTCAGAAACCTCCTGGGCCGAGTCAGGTTCGGCCTGTAATGAAGGCAGTAAAAAGATGCACAAAGCGGCAATCGTTTGGGTTCGCATGGTATTTGGAACTATGGATGAGTCGGCCTTCCAAAAGGTTCGGCAGAGGCAGCAGGCGCAGAGGCTGAGGTTCTTCTGATTTTTCTCGGTGTGCTCTGTGCCTCTGTGGCAAATCCTTGGCTCAACCCCCGCCTTCCGCTTCGGCTTGTGGGGCGTAGTAGCCTTGGCGGTGCCGGATACGGAGGCCGCCGCCTTTTCTGAGCTTGACCCGTATCTTGCGAAAGGATCCGTCCCGTTCGATTTTGGTGGGAGAGTAGGCGATCAGGTACTGGCTGCGCAATTCCTGATTGATCTGCTCGAAGGACTCCTCCAGCCGTTCGACCGCGTAGGGGAAAAGGGACAGTCCACCCGTCTTTTCAGCCAGCTCTTCCAGCAGGCTCCAGCCCTCCTTCTTCTGGTCGGCGCTGAATCGGTTGGTGCCGATGCAATAAAGGGTCACCCCTTGGGCTTGCAGGACTCTTAAAGCGTCCTTCTTGGTCGATTGGCTGTCCCTGTCCAATCCGTCCGACACCAGCACGATCACCTTGCGGTCGATTCCAAAAGACATTTTCTCCACAGTGATTCTTTGGATGGCATCCAGCAAAGCCGTTCCGCCCCCGGCCGCCAGATGATCGATCTCGCGGGCGATATCAGCGGGACGGTTGGTGTAGTCGTGCAAGAGGCTGACGCCGCGGTCGAAATTCGCCAGCAAAGCCTGATCCTGAGGAAGCAGGACAGAGTAGATGAAGCGTCGGGCAGCTTCCTTTTCGAAGTCCAGCTGGGTTCGGACGCTGCCGCTGGTGTCCAGCATCAGGGCCAGCTGGATGGGCAGGTCTGTGGGGTTGTCAAAATTGGTGATGGTTTGGGTTTTGCCGTCCTCGAAGACCTGGAAGCGATCCTGCTCGATATTGGTGATGAATCTCCCGTTCTTGTCGGTGACGGTCACCAGTAAGTTGACCCTCTCGACCTCGACCCGGATGTCCGGCTGCTGAGCTCCGATGGCAATGATTGTGAAAAACAGGGCTGCAGGCCAAATGAACCGTCTCAACATGCCCCCTAATCTACACCATTGAGCAACAGGGATGCCTTGGAAAGCCCCTCAAGAATTCCCCGCCGCTGGCCGATCAGTTGTTGAGGAATGGGCGGCGGTTGTCAGTTGTCAGTTGTCAGCAAGATGGTCCATTCTGCAGACCTTGGACCTTGGACCTTGGACCTTGGACCTTGGACCTTGGACCTTGGACTTTTGCCCAAATAGTCGGGGGATCCGGCACGTAGGAGCGCCGAGATGGACAAGAATCTGATCAAGCTGGACTACCTGGAGTACTTCTGCCAAAGAAATATGGTTGTGCTCAGGGGGCAGAGCCTCACTGGCGACGACCTGCTGGTCTCTCCCCTTGGCCCCCATAGCGAGTTGAGCCCTCAGCAGTTTCAGGAAGCTCTCGGCAGCGTCGACCGATTCGAGCTTCGCGGCCTCGCTTCCATGGACGAAGAGGAGCCGGATGTGAGCTGGTTCGTGAGCCGCCGCCAACTGGAGCGCGAACTGCACGAACTCATCCATTGACAGGCCACCGGCCTGCTGACCGACGGCCCGCTATTTACAACTCCCTTCAAAACCAGCAAAATACCCCGGCCATGGAACGAGATGAGCTGGTGATGCAGCTGGACCAAATGCTGCACCAAATCGTTGAAGGCTGGTACCAGCGCGTGAAGGGGGGCTACGTCACCGTCAAAGATACTCAGGAACTGGGTGTTGAACCGGAGATCAAGCGCTTTCACGAAGGGCTCAAGCACCGCATCAAATTTGCCCGTGAGCAGGAATTGGACGTCACCTACGGCTTGGAAGCAGTGACCCGCAACGACGGCGTCTATGTGGATGCCAGCGTCAACAACAAGTCCTCCGGATTCGATTACGAGTCCTTCGTCAAGCGGCTGCAGGACTATTATTGGCGCAGCCGCAATGAAAAGCCCTTCCTGAGGCCCGGCCTCGACCACTGCGCCTATCAGGATCTGCTCCCCTTCGACCCCATCATGGGCCACTCGGTCTTGTTGGACCTGCGTGCAGCCAAAGCCGATATCATCCGTCTTCTCTTCAGGGTCAGCGACCGCTGCACCACCCTGCTGCCCGACCACCAGGACCTCTTCCAGGACCTGATCGAGAACTACTGCCTTTCGCCCATGAAAATGGTCTACGCCGAAACCTTCCGCGAGACCGGTTAGCCCGGATTCCGGTCACCGGACTCCGAACTCAGGCTTCATCGAGGTGGAAGCGAATGAAGCGGTCGAACAATGGGGTCTTGCGCACTTCGAAAGCTCCGCAGGAGCATTGGGAATATTCGACGGGACGCGAGTCCAGCAAGCCGAACTGCACCAATGGCCCCAAAATGCGGGATTCGACCTCCCGAAGACCGGACTTGACTTCGCTATCGTCAAAACTGTGGCTGCGGGCAACGGGAAGCAGCAGGCGGGGCGCCAATTGCTGCGAGGAATGCCATTTTCCGTCTTGGCGGCTGAGCGCGTAAAGGGAATAGGCGATGGTGGCCTGCAAAGCGTCGTTTTCAGGCAAACGGTCCAGGCAGGCCAGGTTCAGCTTTTGAAAGTGAGCAATAAAGAGGGTGGCATACAGCGCGCTGCTCTGCTCGGGTTGGAGCAGGCGCCGGCCTTTTTGAGTCAGGCGAAAACACTTTTTGACTGGCTGCAGCAGTCCGGCCAGGCCGCACAGCAACCTCAGCAGGTGCAGATAAAGGAAATCGGATTCGTTCCAGACCTTTCGATACTGCCTGTGCTCGCGGCGCCATTGCCGGGAAGCAGGCAGCGTCAGGATCATCTGCTCGACAAAGTTGCGGTTCAGATTCCCCGCCGCTGTGGTGGCCACCCCGTCTGCTTGTTGGCAAGCCATGAGGAAGGGACGCACATTTTGAAGAATTGCACAGCGTTCCACTTCCTGAGCAGGCAAAGTCCCGCAAAAACGGACAGCTCCCCGAGGGGACTCCCAATTGGCTCTTAAAAGAGTTTGGAGTTGGCGGGCGCTGATGCCGTCGGACCCCAGGATGGATTCGTCGTCCCAATAGTCGTCGGCAATCTCTGCCAGGCGCTGGTTCAAGCCCTCGACACCCTCCGCATCCCCGTTTTGCAGAGAAGATCCCAGGTAGGAAAGGACGTCGTCGGGCAAGAAATCCGGGAAAGCCAGCAGGTTGACACTTTTCGATCTGGCGGTGTCGGCTGAGGCGCCCGCCCTCTCATTGTCAGTCAAGGCGGAGTTCAAGTCGGGGTTGGCATTGAGGCTCTGCAACAGCCGGTCCAATCTCTTCTGGCGGGCTCTTTGGCACTCGAAGTTGGCCTCGGCGGCCAATTCGCCCAGAATGTCCTCGAAAATCTCCACCGAACCCGATAAAGCGACTTTGCCCTTCACAGGCCGGGCGGAAAACACTGCGCGTTCGCTTTGAGGATCCATAAAGTCGATCTTGCACAACTCCTGGAAATGGGCTGCGTCGACCAGAACCGTGCACTCGGGCCCATTTTCGCCCTTTGGGTACGCCTCGCCATTGAAGCTCAAGTCCCAAGGGGAATTGGGCCAGTTGAGGATGACCCCTTCAGCGGCGCATCTCCGGCAGCGCCAGTGGATTTCGGAAGGAATGTCCTGAAGGCGGACTCTCAGGTATCCGGGGCATGGCGAACGCTCGTTTTTGGCTTGGCAGCGCAGGGCGGTTTGCTGTTCACTGCGGGCCGCCAAGGCAGTGGCTGCCTTGACGATTGTCGTCAGGTGGCCGCGCAGGCGCATGGCCTTGGGTGGTGCAGCCTCATGCTCAGCTTTCAGCAGATGGTTCAGGTCGGTGATCCAAGGGTTCGCCATACCCTAAGGATACTCCATAAATGGAGTCGTTTGCGGGTTTCCTGAAGATCAGGATCATCAGTAGCGATTTTAGTCCGTGGACTTGCCTGAAAGTGCCCATGCATTAGGCTTTAAGACTGTCGGAAGAGAGAGGGGAGGAAGCCTGAAATGGTCATTCCGAACATGTTCTCTCAAATACATACAGGGCATACTTGTCAGTCATGCCGGCAATGTAATTGCAGATCGCCCAATGGGGCCCGTTTTCTGAAAGGCGCGAAAAGTGACGGGCCGGAAGCCGGCAGGGATCCTGGGAATAGTAGTCGAAGAGCTTCTCGATGAGTCTGCGGGCCTGGTTTCTGGCCGCCTTCAGCCGGGGATGATCATAGAGGTTGCGGCGCAGGAAACTTTTGATTTCGCGGTTCATTTCGTCGCACAGGGCATCAAATCCCACCAGGCGGCAGGGATGGTTGCGCACCGTTTCGATGCTGGTGATCGAGTTTTCGTCCAGTCGGCGGCGTGTTTCCTCGATCAAGGAGGTCGCCAGATGATCGATCAGGCTGCGGATGGCCTCTCGGAAGCGCAGCTTGACGGAACTGCGGGGAAATCTTTTGGTTGCCTGGGAATAGAGCCGGCGGAAAAGCCGGGAGCCTTCCAGGACCTGGGGCAGCTTAAGCAATCCCGAGTCGAATCCGTCGTCCAAGTCGGCCGAGTTGTAGGCCACCTCGTCGGCCAGGTCGATGAGTTGGGCTTCCAAGGGAGGCCGTTGGCCCATCCGGTAATGGCGGATGTCCAGGTAAAGGTCTTCGCTGCCGTCATAGTCCCGGCTGTGCTTGACGATCCCCTCGCGCACCTCGAAGGTGAGGTTGAGGCCACGGAAAGAGGCGTACTTTTCCTCGAAATCCTCGACGATGGTCAGGGCGTGCAAGTTGTGATCGAAGCCTGCGCCGTACGACCGCATGATGGCGTCCAAGGCGCTCTCTCCTTCGTGGCTGAAGGGCGGGTGCCCGATGTCATGGCTCAGGGCCAGGGCTTCCACCAAGTCTGTATTCAGCCCCAAGGCCTGGCTGATGGTGCGGGCGATCTGAGTCACTTCCAGCGTATGCGTCAGGCGGTTGCGAAAGTGGTCCGAGTATTCGGGCCCGAATACTTGGGTCTTGTTTTCCAGTCGGCGAAAGGCTTTGGAGTGGATGATCCTGTCGCGGTCGCGCTGGTACTCCGTTCGGTAGGGATGAGGTCTTTCCGGGTACCGCCGCCCTTCGGTAGCCCTGTCGGCGAAAGCGCACGCAAGCAGTGTCGGCCTGGAAACGAAAGCAGGCATTGGCGGCATGATAGCAAGACAGGGAACAAGGAACACGGAACACGGGACA
>JANQFM010000869.1 GCA_028277865.1 Acidobacteriota bacterium | reverse complement strand
CCTTCCGTTTCGGGTTCCCGCGCGACAGCAACGCGATTCCTCCCTTGCAGCTTGCCATGGTGCTGAATATTCGATTATTCGCAATTGAAATCGCATCTGACATGAGAATATTTTATTGCATGCAGTTTCTAAAGAAAAGAGAAAAGCAGGCAAAAATTCTATTTATGCATATAATTAATTGTTTATTCAAATATCAATGCATTTTTCACCAACCGTATCAACCTGCCTGTGCGGAATCCCCCTCTTGCGCCGACTCTTCCCCGCCCTCCGCTCCCCCTTCTTTACGCCGGGTTCTATAATGGCTCCTTTGCAGGGAAAGGCGATCGCATGGCACGCTTCACATTGATCTCGGCAATCCTTTACCTGAGCGGGCTGTTGATCCGCTTCACCATGCCTGAAACCATCTTCGCCATTCTGGAGGAGGCGGGGCTGGTGGGCTTGGCCATTGCCGGCTTTTACTATCTGTTTCAGCTTTTCAAGCGCATCAAGCGCCGCATGCTGTGGAAGGTCCGCAACAAGATCATCATCTCCTACGCCTTTGTGGGCCTGATTCCTGTCTCGATCCTGATTTTCATGGGGTGGTTTTCTTTCCGGCTCATCTTCGGCCAGGTGAGCGCCCTTTACCTGGACAATGAGATCCGGGCTGTCGAAGATTTGGTCGAGGACACTCAAAATGCCGTGGCGGTTGATTTTTACGCCAGCCAGGCACGCACAGGCGCCCGCTTGCTGGAGCTGCTGCAAGGGCACAGAGCCCGCTTTATCAATGATCATCCCGGCCTGGAAAGCCTGTGGCTCGGCTTGTTCGAGCAGAAAGCATCGCGAGGCGCATACAAGTTCACAGGCGCTTCGCCCGATGGTTCCGTCGGCCTGGCTGCCATTCCTTTGTGGGCCCAAAAGGGATTCCATGGGCTGGTCCACGACGCCGGACGACTTTACTTTCGCAGCGTCACGCCGCTGCGTACCGCCGTCCCCGCACTCTTGGCGCTGCAGATCCCCTTCGATGACCAGGTGGTCCGCTATATCGAAGGCCGTACTTCCATTGATCTCAGCCCTCCCCTTTCCGTGAATCCAACCGCTCAATCGCCAGGCCAAACAGGCTTTTTTCAAGGCGGGGGGGGAATCGGCACCATCAACTGGATGCACATCGTCTCGCCGGTGGACTGGCAAACCGGCAGCACGATGCGCTTTCTCGAACCCAGCCTCTCGCTGTTCGCCATCACGGTACCTTTGGACCAGCTTTACTACGACTTTTACTTTCAGGAAACCAACTTGGGCCAGTTCCTGCTCAACATTATGGGTTTTCTGGTGATTGTCTTCGTCCTGGTGGAGGGCGTCTCCCTGTTCATCGGGATCGTGATCGCCCGAACCATCACCCGGTCGATCCAGAGCCTCTACCAAGGGACGCGGCGCATTCAAAAAGGAGAATTCGGCTATACCATCACTTCCAAAGGAGCGGACCAGCTCGACGCCCTGGCAGGCGCCTTCAACCAGATGTCACAGAGCATCGCGGGGCTGATGACGCAGCTCAGCGAAAAAGAGCGCTTGGAAAAGGAGATCGAGATCGCCCGTGAGGTCCAGACTCAGCTCTTTCCCCGTCGGATTCCTGAGATCAACCACTTGCAGCTGGCCGGATTGTGCCTTCCCGCCAGGATGGTGAGCGGGGACTACTATGATTTTGTCCCCTTCGGGGAGGAGCAGGTGGACGTGGTGATCGGCGACATCAGCGGCAAGGGGATCTCGGCCGCCCTGCTCATGGCCAGCCTGCAATCGGCCATCCGCACTCACGTGATCTATCGGGCCACTTCAAGAGGCTACGAGCAGGGCCACATCGGCGAAGCGGTAGCCGAAATCAACCGGCACCTGTACGCCAACACGGCCGCCGACAAATTCGCCACCATGGTCTTCAGCCATTTCGATTCCACCAGCCTGCAGCTCACCTACTGCAACGCCGGCCACAACCCTCCCCTGCTCATCTCCAACGGCGACGTCGACCGCCTTTCGGTGGGCGGGATGGCCGTGGGCCTTTTCGAAGACTGTGAGTACGAAGAGGAGACGGTTCGCCTCAAGGCCAACGACCTGTTGGTCTTTTATACCGACGGGGTGGTCGAGGCCGAGGATCCCCGAGGGGAGCAGTTCGGCGAAGAGAAGCTGGTGGACCTGGTGAGCAAGAACTCCTTCCTGACCTCCGACGACATTCAAAAGCTCATCCTGGACGAAGTGGGCTCATTCGCCAAAGGCCTGGAGCAACGCGATGACATCACGGTGGTGGTGATGCGGGTTGGGGAGTAAGGGGGTTCACGTACAGGCGCAGAGACGCGCAGGGAGGCAGAGGAGAAATGGAATCAGAGAATCCGGTCTTTCTCTTCTTCTTCTCTCTGCGCCTCTGCGCCTCTGCGTGAAAACCTCAGCAACCGGAGATGGCGTCGAGCAGCGCCTGGTGGATTCCCCCGTTGGTGGCAACTATTTGGCGCCCGTCCAGTTCGATGGGACCACCCCCAAGGTCGGTTACGGTGCCGCCCGCCTCGCTGACCACCAGCTGGCCGGCGGCAATGTCCCAGGAGTTGAGTCCCTTTTCCCAAAACCCCTCGAAACGGCCAGCCGCCACGTAGCACAAATCCAACGCTGCCGATCCGTCGCGGCGCACGGCCCGCGATCGCAGCAGGACCCGCCTGAAAAGCTCCAGCCCTTCACGGATGGCGTCCATGTCGTAGGGGAATCCGGTGCACAAAAGGCTGTCCTGGAGGGAATCCTGTTCCGAGACGCGCATCGGCACTCCGTTCAAGAAAGCGCCTTGCCCCCTTTGGGCTGTAAAGGTCTCATTGGCGATCGGATCGTGCACCACGCCCAAGACCACCTGGCCGTCCTGCTCAAAAGCGATGGATACGCAGAAGAATCGGTATCCGTGGGCGTAATTGGTGGTCCCGTCCAGGGGATCGATGATCCAGCGCCGACCGGAGTCGCCGTCCTTGGCGCCCTCCTCTTCCGAGAGGACCGAATCGTCGGGAAAGCTGGAGCGGATGCCCTGCAGGATGAGCTTTTCGGCCTGCAGGTCCATTTCCGTGACGAGGTTGATGGCGCCTTTCTTGGAGACTGTGAAATCACGGCTCAGGTTGTCGGCCAGCAGAGTGCCGGCTTGGCGGGCGAGCTGCCGGGCCAGTTCGAATCGTCCCTCCAGTTCTTCCATAGTCGGGCAGTTTGACACATCACCGGCTGCCCTGCCGAGGGG
>JANQFM010000838.1 GCA_028277865.1 Acidobacteriota bacterium | reverse complement strand
CACTCGCGAATGCCGCCGAATGGCGCAACGATTCATATCTTACAACGATCCGTTCAATTGACGTTTCGACCGCAGCCCTGCCTTCCCTGATTCCTTGATCCCGCATGCTATCCTGCCTGACGCAAAACGGAGGCTTTTCATAATGGCATCGAACAGTGAAGTGAAGAGAATCCAAGACCAGTTACGGCGCAGCCACCAAGGACCGGCTTGGCACGGCCCCTCGCTGGACGAAATCCTGGAAGGCGTGGTCGCCCGCACGGCCGCCGCCCGTCCCCTGCCGCATACTCACAACATCTGGGGATTGGTGCTCCACGTGGCAGGCTGGGAGATTGCCGCTGTGCGCGGACTGGAGGGCCGTCCGGCGGTCTTGTCCGAAAAGGAGAACTTTCCCCAGATCCCCGATTCGAGCCCGAAAGCCTGGCAACAGGCCCTTCAGACCCTGCAATCCTCCCACCATTGCCTGCAGGAGGCCATCGGTCGCCTGGATGACGAAGATCTGAAAGAAATGGTCAAAGGCCTGCAAAGCCAATATTCGTTCTACGGCCTGCTGCACGGGGTCGTCCAGCACAACCTCTACCACGCCGGGCAGATGGCTGTGTTGAAGAAGGCTGCAAGGCTGTAGGCTGCAAAGAGAGCAAATGGCCTCTATCCCATTCAGCTTTACAGTACTACGATCTTTCCACTCTCCATGCCTATCTTTTCCTTATTGTTGGCTGTCACTTTTTGGGGCTGGTCATTTGTGGCCACCAAGGTGCTGCTGGAGCATTTGACACCGCTTCAGGTGATCGCCTCGCGCTTTTTCTTGGGCTGGCCCCTGCTGCTGGGGATGGTGCTGCTGCGCCGCCGAAAGCCGGCTTTTTCCGCCCGAGAATGGGGCAGGATCGGTGTTTGCGGCTTGATTCTCTCGGTTCATCTCCTGATCCAGGTGGGAGGTCTGCAGTACACTTCGGCCACCAACACGGGCTGGCTGATCGCCGTCACTCCGCTGGCCATTGCTTTGCTCTCCATCCTCTTCTTGCAGGAAAAGCTTGGCCGGCTTCAACTCGGCGGCATCCTGCTGGCCACTTCAGGCGTTTTGCTGCTTATCTCCGGCGGAAAGCTTGCCAACCTGGGATGGCTGCAAAACCGAGGCGACTGGCTGGTGCTCGCTTCGGCTTGGACCTGGGCGATCTACACCGTGTCCGGTCGCAGCCTTTCTCAGGCCCACTCTCCTCTGGGAGTCTCGGCTGCTGCCTTGGGCGTGACTTCCGCCTTTTATGGAATCGCACTCTTCTGGACCGGGCAGTGGGAAAGCTACGGGGCTGCCCTGGCCGGCCTGGAGTGGCAAGGATGGGCCGCCCTGCTCTTTTTGGCCTGGGCCTGCCTGGCCTTGGCATTTTGGCTGTGGCAGCACGGCGTGGCGCAACTGGGCGCTTCGCGGGCCGGAATGTTCCTCTATTTCGAGCCCTTCGCCACCACATTCTTGGCTGTTCCCTACTTGAGCGAGCCCTTCGGCTGGCCGACGGCTGCAGGCGGTATGCTCATCTTGAGCGGCGTTTTCTTAGGCAAAAAAGCCCAGCCGCTTAACAACTAATGGAGGTTGTGCCTCGAGTTTTTGATTCCGCTGAACCCCTGCTTCGGGTCAATTGGTGCAGCTATTTCCATTTTTTTGGCCCGGATTTACGTCGCCGCTTCTTGCGCCGGAGGCGCAGCAAGACGGTAGCCGGTGGTTGAGCGCAGCGACACCACCGGTTGCGGTTCAAAAAGCGGTTCGCACCCCGGCTGGGGTGCAGGAGTCGATTCGAGGTCTCCACACTCCACATCCTTGCTCCCGCACCCTTCCAGGGTGCACCGTTAGAAGGGTCTCTTGTCCGGTGGTGTCGCTGCGCTCAACCACCGGCTACCCTCTGGCAGCGCCTCCGGCGCAAGCGAACAGAAAGAAGCGGAAAGGGGAGCTTTGCAGCAGAATCGGGTTTTTGGCAGACATGCTGCCGCCTGCAAGAATTCCGGCAAGAATCAAGGATTCAAGATACGGCCCCTGCTTTTGGCCACACCCTGCTCCAAAAATTGCACTCTCTCGAAACCGATTGCAGATCACCGGCGTCCTAGGGGGCTGAGAAAAGCTTGGTCCCGCGACCCTCTCCGCAACCAGGTCAGAACGAAAAATTGCCATCCGTTTGGAAGGGGCACCCTGTGAAAATTGCAGTTGTGGGCGGAGGGATCTCCGGGCTGGTCTCCGCTTATCTGCTCCATGACGAGCATCAAATTACCTTATATGAGGCCAACAATTACATTGGCGGACACACCCACACCGTCCCTGTCCAGTCAGGAGACAAGGTTCACGCCGTGGACACTGGCTTCGTAGTCTTCAATGACCGGACTTACCCCAACTTCATCCGACTGCTCGACCGGTTGGGAGTGGCTTCGCAGCCCTCTTGCATGAGCTTCAGCATGCGCTGCGAGGAGTCGGGATTGGAATACAACAGCCGCTCTTTGAGCCGGCTTTTCGTGCAGCGCCGAAACCTGGTTAACACGCGGTTTTTGCGCATGCTGACCGAGGTGCTGCGCTTCAACCGCCAGGGACGCCGCATCGCGGTCGCTGCCAATGGTTGGGAGCAGGCCCGCCTAGGTGACTTTCTCGCCGCGAACGGCTACAGCCGCGATTTCTTGGAACGCTACCTGGTTCCCATCAGCGCCTCCATCTGGTCTTCCGATCCGGCTCGCATCGAGGAATTCCCGATTCGGTTCCTGGTTCGCTTCCTGTACAACCATGGGTTGCTGAACGTGCGCAATCAGCCTCAGTGGCGGGTCATTCAGGGCGGCTCGTGGCGTTACGTTGGCAAGCTCATCCAACCTTTCCGTGACCGCATCCGGCTGTCCAGCCCGGTGACGGGCATCCGGCGCTTTGTCGAGCGGGTGCAGCTGCGGACGCCAGCTCAAGGCTGGGAATCGTTCGATCATGTCATCATCGCCGCCCACAGCGACCAGGCGCTGCGCATGCTGCACGATCCCAGCAAGGCCGAACAGGATGTGTTGGGCGCCATCCGATATCAGCCCAACGACACCCTGCTGCACAACGATGGCGGCCTGCTGCCCCGCAACCGTTCAGCCTGGGCCAGCTGGAACTATCACCTGTTGCCGGCCAAACGCCGACGCAACCGGGTGGCCGTCACCTATCACATGAACCGTCTGCAGAAGCTGGACGCCGAGCAGGAGTATTGCGTCACCTTGAACCGAAGCGATGACGTGGCGCCCGACAAGGTGATTGAAAGGTTCTGCTACGACCATCCCATCTACTCGCCCCAGGCTGTCCGGGCCCAGCAGGACCACGCTTTGATCAGCGGAGTCAACCGAACTCACTACTGCGGCGCTTATTGGGGCTACGGCTTTCACGAAGACGGCGTGAAAAGCGCGCTGCGAGTGTGCCGCTACTTTGGAAAAGGCCTGACGGTCAGCGGGGAGAGGCATGATGGACAGTACCGTGCGTCAGCGTGATCGCAAGGGCAAAGGCCTGCAAAGCTGCATCTACGTGGGGCAGGTGCGCCACCGCCGCTTCGAGCCCATCGAGCATCAATTCCGCTATCGGATGTTCATGATGTACCTTGACTTGGAGGAGCTGCCGCACCTCTTCAAGGGGCGCTGGCTGTGGTCGTCCCGGCGTGCTGCGCCGGCGCGATTCGACCGCCGCGATCACCTGGGGGATCCCCAAGTGCCTCTGGATGAAGCTGTCCGCAGGCTGGCTCAGGAAAATACAGGACGGCGTCCGCAAGGCTCCATCCGTCTGCTCACCCACCTGCGCTACTTCGGCTACTGCTTCAATCCCATCAGCCTTTACTTCTGCTTCGACGCCCAGGGCCGTCAGGTCGAAACGATCGTGGCCGAGGTGGACAACACTCCTTGGGGAGAACGTCACTGCTATGTACTGGACGAAAGCCAAAACCGGGGAACCCAGCGCAACAAGCTTTTCGAATTCCCCAAGGAGTTTCATGTCTCACCCTTCATGGGGATGGGGCTCGGCTATCGCTGGCGCATTTCCGCCCCTCAAGATGCCTTGACGGTCCATATCGAAAACCTGCAGGGCCAAAAGCGCCTCTTTGACGCCACTTTGGCTCTTCGACGGCGCGAAGTGACCGGCTTCAACTTGACTGGGGCGTTGACCTTTTACCCCTTCATGACCGCCCGTGTGATGGCAGCGATCTACTGGCAGGCCTTCCGGCTGTGGCGCAAGGGAGCGCCCTTTTTCCCCCATCCTGACAAGAGCAAGAGGGTTTTGGAGGTATGGAAATGATTCAGGGAGAGATGAGCGACGTTGCGAGGGGAGGACCATTGACTTTGCGTCAGGCGGTGACCGCGCCGCCGCCCGATATGCATCCCTGCAAGAAAGAGGTCTCAAGGCCCGAGAAGGTACTCATCGCTCCTCCGCCGCCAGCCTCGGGAAGGCTCTGGATGAGGAAAGCAGTCCGTCGCCTGGTGCTGTCCAGACTCGAAATGCTGGAGCGGGGACGTATTGTCCTGGAGGACGGAAGCGAGCATCACTCTTTCGGGCGCCTGGACGACGGCTGCCGGCTGGAAGCGCGAGTCGAGGTCAAGGATCCGCTCTTTTACCGGGCGATCGCCCTGAGAGGCGGTTTGGGCGCTTCTGAGTCCTACATGCGGGGCGAGTGGGATTGCGACGATTTGACTGCACTGATGCGCATCCTGGCCCTCAATCCGCAATTGACCGGGGAAATCGAGTCGGGTCCGGCCCGCCTGTACGAACCGCTGCTGCGCCTGTGCCATTGGCTGCGCA
>JANQFM010000827.1 GCA_028277865.1 Acidobacteriota bacterium | reverse complement strand
CCCACCCCAGCTGCATCAGCGCAGGCCCAATGCCGCCCAATGCAGCGGCTCCAAGCAAGCAAATTGGCAGTGGGGGGTTTCAAAGCCTTCAGCATGGGATCCGACCTCAAGATAGCATCGGGCAAGAGCATTTGCAACGGGCGATGAGCCTGGGGAGCATCCCAAGCTACTGAATCTTGGGCCGAAAGGCCTGTGCATCAATGGGGGCGTTGAAGCGGATCGACTCGAAGCTGACATTCCACTCCAGGACGGTCCGGTCGAGGTTGGCCGCCGTAAAAAGGCCGACCTGCGCTCCGGGACCGACGACGCTCAGGCGCACTTTCCAGAATGAAGGCAGGGTGAGGCCGCCGATCTGCCGGAAGTTGGCGAAGTACTCTTCGAGCGTGTAACGCGTTTCGGACTGGCGCGAGCTCTCCGCGGCCCGTCCCGCCGGGCTGGTGCCCACCCCGGCGGCCACCATGGGCGCAGGCACTTTGACGGTGTAGACAGTAGAAAAGTGCCGGTAGGTCTGGGGCTCGAAGTAGAGGCGTGCCTTGACCACCGAACCGCCCCTCTTGTGGCGGTACTCCAGCTCGTGCATCTGGTGATCGCCGAACTTGCGCATTCCCCGATACTTGAGCTTGAGCTTTCGCTCTTCCATGTAAAGGAATGGCCATGCCGTGGAGAGCACCCCTCCCAAAAGGCCTTCCTTGAGGATTTCCTCGTACTGGTAAAGGAACCTTCCGATCTCGGAGCGCTGCCCCGGCAGCAGCTGGGCCACGTCGCTCTTCTTTCCGTCGAAGGCCACCACCTCACCCGGATAGTCGGAGACGGCGAAAAGCAGGGCCGAGCGCATTTTGGCGCCTTCCGAGACCAAGTCGGCCTCCCCCCGCAGGAATCTCTCCCTGCCCACCAAGACTTTAAACTCGCCTATACCTTTGGCAATGCTGGACTTTCTGGCGGCCCTTGCTTGCGGAGCCCCGATGGACTCCAGGTGCAAGGCGACCAGCTCCTCGGGCTTGATCTTCTTTTTCTTCTTTTTCTCTTTGCCGGCCAGGGAGCCGGGATGCAGCAGCATTGCTGCCAGCAGCGCCACGGCCACGATCCGAGCCTCCCGCTTTTGCATTTCGAAATCCTCCCAGGCCTGAGTTAGCCAGTGGCGCGCCTCCATTTCCAGGGCCGGCGCGTTGAAACAGCGGTCCCTCAACTATGCCCCATTCGCCTGAAGCAGGCAAATCAAGCTGGAGCATCGACCGGGAACGTCCGCGTCTGTGACGGACCTGTGCGGTGCCGGCAGGTGGACAGATCCGGGACTCCGGAGGCACCCGGGACTCCGGGCCGAGCCTAGGGCCGACCTTTCCCTCTGATGCCTGCCAAAGCGGGTTCGATGGGCGAAATGCTTCGAATTGAATTTTTTCGAGGCCGAATCTCTGGCGATTCTCTCTGCGGGGGTGTATAATTCGCGTTCTTGTCCAAGTGCAGTGCAGAAGGTCTCCGGCTCGCAGGAGGTGCAGCGACAGCGTTTCGGTGCTCAATTTTTTGAACCAGGATTCGATTTTTTGGACGGAAGATGTTCTCCAGCCTCGGCAAAGGAAGCCAAAAACCCTGAAGATAGGGGCGGTTGATCGTGCGCAAGAGAGTCTGGCTCGGCAATTGCCTTGCTCTTTTGCAAGGATGCTATACAAATGCCGAAAGGTATTGACTATAGCTGGAGAGGGAGGTTGGCGGACCCCTCGCTCGCGCGGTTCGCGCTCGTGCCGATGTCCGCAATTGACTGGTCGTCTCCCGGGGCGGGACGACGGCCTTGCTAGGGGTGCTTGATTAAGCAAAAACTTGGGAGGTTCCATGGAGCGTTCACGAATCTTGGTTTCTCTGGCTGTGCTGTGCCTAGCTGCTGCGCTGTGTGCGCCGGCGCTGGGCCAGGGCGCCAACGCTCGATTGGACGGAGTGGTCACAGACAGCAGCGGCGGGATCATCCCCGGCGTTGAGATCACTTTGGTCAACGAGGCAACAAACCTGACGTTGGAGACCATCTCCAACGACCGCGGCTTTTACGTCTTCGGCACTGTGGCTTCGGGAAGCTACACGCTGAGCTGCGAGCTGACCGGATTCAAGCGCTGGGTGCGCAAGAACCTGAAGCTGGATGTAGGCGCCACCCTCACTCAGGACATCACGCTGGAAACCGGCGAGCTGACCGAAGAGGTTGTGGTGACTTCTGAAGCTCAGCAGGTCGACCGCGTATCGCAGTCGATCGGGGCGGTGATCGATCAGGAGAAAATCGTCAACTTGCCCTTGGTGGGCCGCAACCCTATGAACCTGTTCTTCCTGCAGGCCGGTGCCAACCGCGTGGCCAACGGGGGCGCAGGACGCGTTGACGGGTTGCGCAATACGTCCAACAATGTGCAGATCGAGGGGATCGCCTCCAACGACAACATGCTCACCGGCGGCGCCACCCAGTCCCTGGCGCCCGTCATCGTGGAGGCCATGGCAGAGTACAGTGTGGTCAACTCCTCAGCCTCCGCCGAGAACGGCCTGGGCTCGGGCGCACAAGTGCAAATGCTCTACAAGTCGGGGACCAACCAATACCACGGCAGCGTCTGGGAGTTCCATCGCAACAAGGCGCTCAACTCCAACACCTTCTTCAACAACCGGGGCGGGATCGACAAGCCGGCCTTCCGGCGCCACCAGTACGGCGTTTCGGTGGGCGGACCCATCCAGAAGGACAGGGCCTTCTTCCACTTCACCTACGAGAACACCACCCAGGTCCAGGACGTCACCACCCAGCGTACGGTTTGGACCGATGAATTCAAGAACAGCGGGCTCTTTCGCTACGTCAACACCCAGACGGGCGCAACAGACAGCATCGACCTGACCACGGTCGATCCCAGCCGCACCGGCCTGGGGTCTGAGTTCACGACGTTCGCCAACATGCTTCCCTCGCCCAACAACTTCGATTCGGGGGACGGGCTCAACACGGCGGGCCATCGCTTCCAGTCCGACAACCCCTTCGATAACTGGCAGTTCGTGCTCAAGGGCGACTACATCCTGACCGAGAATCACCGCCTCGCCGTCACCTACGCCGACCGCCGCGAGGACGACCCCTCCTCCAGGCACATCCTGGGGACGCGCAATTCCACCAACAACGAGAAGTACCCGGCCGGCATTTTCACCTTCACTTCCAGCTTCACCCCCACCTTCCTCAACGAACTGCGCCTGGGCGGCACCAAGCGCGACTGGAAGTTCGGCAACCCTGTACGCGAGGGCAACATCCTGCCGCTTTTCAACTTTGACAGCCTGGGCGCCCCCAGTCGGGGCGGCAATGCCAACCCCTCCATCTTCCTGCCCCAGGCCGGCCCCTCGGCCACGCTGACCATCAACAACAATGTCACCTGGATCAAGGGAGACCACACCTTCAAGGGGGGGATCGATTTCCGCATCAACCGTTCCAACGTGGCCTTCGGCGGCGACTTCTACCTGCCGGTGGCCCGAACGGGAGGGGGCAACCCGGCCTCCATTGATCCTTCCGCTTTCCCGGGGCTGAGCGGCAGCGACCTGAGCCGGGCCCAGGGGATGGTCAACGATGTGACCGCAACGCTGGGACGCCTGGACCAGTCCTTCCAGCAGATCACCTCGGACGGCGCCAACTTCGTGCCCTTCGAGACCAAGCTGCGCAAGTGGCGCTCGCGCGAGTACAGCTTCTTCTTTCAAGATACCTGGAAGTTCCGTCCCAACCTGACCCTGCAGCTGGGCTTCCGCTACGAGGTTCTGCCCTCCCACTTCGAGGCCAACGACATCTTCTCCTATCCGGTTGCAAACGGCCAAGGCTGCGTCGAATGCCTGTTCGGCATCTCCGGGCCGGGAGAGACCACGCTGGGCCTGTTGCCCGAAGCCGGACGGGACCTCTACGACACCGACTGGAACAACTTCGCGCCCAACCTCGGCTTTACCTGGGATCCCAGCGGCAGCGGCCGGTGGACCATCGCCGGCAACTACCGCATCGCCTACGACCGCAATCCCCTGGTCAACACCCTTTTCCAGGACTTCAGCCAGGAGGGCGCCGCCACCTCGCTGAGCGTCTTCGGCGAGCCGGGCCTGACCTTGTCCAATGCCGCCGGCATCAGCGCCGCGCTGGACCCGGGAACCCCCTTCGGCCCCAAGCCCTTCAACCGGCAGGGAACGGTGACTGTCTGGGACGGCAACTACACCACGCCCTATGTGCAGAGCTGGTCGCTGCGGATACAGCGCGAGGTCCTGCGCAACACGGTCCTTGAAGTGGCCTACGTGGGCAATCACGGTGTGGGGCTGCCGCGGGCCGTCAACATCAACCAGACCATCATCCGCGAAAACGGCTTCCTGGACGGCTTTCTGGCCGCCCAGGCCAATCTGGCCGCCAACGGCGATCCCTTGATGGGCCAGGACACAGGCGTCTTCGGCCAGATCTGGTCGGTGATGTCCAGCGGCGACCAGACCTCTCAGCTCGGCAACCTCAGCCGCGGCGAAGTGGCGGCGCTGGCCGACTTCATCGACCGCTCGCGCGCCAGCCGAGGCTACCTGGAGGCGGCGGGCCTGCCCCTGAACTTCCTGCGGGCCAACCCCCAGTTCCAGAACGCCTGGCTGCTGGGCCAGAATTCGCATTCCACCTTCAACGGCCTGCGGCTCGACTTGAGGCGGCGCTTCAGCGACGGCCTGCAGTTCCAGATCAACTACGCCTTCGGCAAGGCACTGACCGACTACGAGGGCGGGCAAAGCCAGCGCAACCACTTCCGCGACAATCTCAACCGCGGGCTGGACAAGACCCGCTCTGCGGCCGATTCCAGGCACATCGTCAACGGCAATGCCATCTACGAGCTGCCTTTCGGGCGCGGCAAGCGCTGGGCCAACTTCTCCAACGGCATCCTGGAAGGGATCTTCGGGGGTTGGCAGATCAACGGGATCTACTCCTACTCCACCGGCTTGCCCTTCACTATCCAGAGCTCGGGGCGCAACAACCTGACCGTAGGCGACTCCAGCACTGTGGGCTTCGCCGGCAACGACCCCACCATCACCAGCAGCGTCAACACCGGAGGCACTTCCATCACCTACATCACCCCCCAGGAGCGCGCCCTCTTCTCGCAGCCGGCGGCGGGCAGCGCCGGACCCACCGCCCAGCTCTTCTTCGACGGCCCCTCCTTCTGGGTATTGGACAGCAGCGTCTTCAAGACCTTCCGAACGCCCTGGATCGGCCAGGAGGACGCCAGCCTGGAGCTGCGCTTCGAATTCTTCAACACCACCAACAGCACCCGCTTCAACGACAACTCGCTCAACGGCAACCTCAATTCCGGCTCCTTCGGCAACGTCAACACGGCGCGGGACTCGAGGGTCATGCAGGTGGCTCTCAAGTTCATATTCTGATCCACGGGGCGAAAGCCCCATCGACGACCTGACCGCACGGCCCGGAGCTTCTCCGGGCCGTGCTTTTTTCTCTCGGCGGACCCAGGGCCGCCCTTCAAGATGCGAGCCGCTTTGTGCTAGTTTTGAAGTTCATGAGAAAAAGCCTTTCCCTCCCGGCTTGTCTTTTCCTGAGTGCTCTTCTTTGCCCGCTTGCCTCGCTTTCAGGGCAAAGCCAGCAGCAAGCCAAACAAAGCCAAGAGGAGGAGGCGGAAGACTACTACCGCAAATGGCTGGACGAAGATGCCGTCTACATCATTACCGAAGACGAGCGCCAGGTCTTCCTGGGCCTGAGCACCGACGATGAAAAAGACGCCTTCATCGAGCAGTTCTGGTTCCGCCGCGACACCGATCCCCGCACTGCCGAGAACGAGTACAAGACCGAACATTACCGCCGCATCCAATACGCCAACGAGACCTTTCACGCCGGCATGCCGGGCTGGAAGACCGACCGGGGACGTGTTTACATCATGTTCGGGCCGCCCGACCGCAAGGACAGCTATCCCATGGGCGGCTGGTACGAGCGCAAGTACCACGAAGGCGGAGGAAGAACCTCGGTCTTCCCCTTCGAGCTGTGGTGGTATCGTCACCTGGAAGGTATTGGCGACGACATCGAGCTGGAATTCGTCGACACCGCCGGAGGCAATCTCTACCGGCTGAGCACCGACTCCCAGGAAAAGGACGAGTTTCTGCGCGTGCCCGGCCTGGGACTTACCCACGACGAGATGTTCAATCCCGAGTTCGGGGGCGTCAAGAGCCGCGAACGTGTGGTGGGGATCCGCGACCAGGGATTCATTCCCGGCCTGCCCGAGCGCGCCAAGGACAGCCCGTTCGCCCGCACCGAGCTGCTGATGAAGGTGTCCAAGGCGCCTCCCATCCGCTACACCGACCTCCAGGAGACGGTTTCGGCCTCGATTTCCTACAACCAGCTGCCCTTCCAGGTTTCCAGCCACTTCATCCGCATCGACGAAGAGAAGCTGCTGGTGCCGGTGACGGTGGCCTTCGAAAACCGCGACATCAATTTCAAGCAGCAACAGGACGGCTCCTGGAAGAGCCGGCTTCAGGTCTACGGCTTGGTGCGCAACCTCAAGCGACGAGTCATTCACGAGTGGGACGATGACATCCAGGCCGTCTACCCGGAGGGACAAATACAGGCCGCATTGCTGCTCAAGGGCGTCTACCAGAAGAAAATTGCCCTGGCGCCGGGCCGCTACAAGCTCGACTTGATCATCAAAGACCTGGACAGCGGCCGGATCGGCACTCAGACCGCCTCCATCAATATCCCCAGCTCCCCCTCCGAAAGCCTGAGCGCCAGTTCGGTTGTGCTGGCACGCAGCATCGAGGGAACCGACCAGGATATGAGCCAGCCGTTCGTGCTGGCCAACTTCAAGATCAAGCCTCAGATTGACGGAGTTTTCCCAGTCGGCGGCCAGCTGGGCTTTTATCTGGAGATCTACAACTTCGCCGTCGACCAGTCGAGCCTAATGCCGGGGGTTGAAATCAAGTACGCCATCGTTCCTCACGGCGCCCAGCCGGATTCCTTCAGAACCGTCCGGCGCGGGGTCTCCATGTTTTCCGACCGTCTTTACATCGCCCGCTTGGTGCAGCTCACTGACTTTGAAAAGGGGCGCTACCAACTGGTCTGCAACATCACCGACAGCCTCAGCGGCCAGTCGACAGCCACCCGCACCCCCTTCGTCATTCAATAAGCGCGGGAGTGAAAGCGGATGGGACGACTGCTTCTAGCCTGCTGGTTCGGCATTTCCCTCCCCCTGCAGTCCGATCCTGCGACCGATGCCAAAAAAGCTCTTCAGAGCCGCGACACGGAACTGGCCCTGCGCCTTTTCCAAGAGGCGATCCGCCTAGACCCGGCCAACGGTGAGGCTCATTACTACCTGGCTCTGCTTTATTCCCGCAAAGGGCTGGAACGGGAGACGGTCGGCCACTTCCTCAGAGCCCTGGAGCTGCTCCCGGATGAGGAAGTCATCTGGTCGGAGTACGGCAAATGGCTGCTGGCCCAGCGCTACCTGACGGAGGCTGAACGAGTCTACCGCCATCTCTGCAAAGCCCATCCCGGCAACAAGGACTACTGGATCAGCCTGGGCCAGGCGCTTTACGAGGGAGGCAGCCCCATCCAGGCTTTGGAAAGCTATGACCGCGGGTTGGGGCTGGGCCGGCCTCAGCCCTTCGACTTCTACTTGGCGGGTCTGGCGGCCCGTTCCCTGGCGCGTCTGGACGAAGCCCGCCAGAACTTCCGAAAGGGACTGGAGTTGGAGCCCAGCCACCGGGAGCTGAACTATCAGATGGCCGAGCTTCTGCTCCATACGGGCGCCCCGGAGGAATCGCTGGCCCACTGGCAGAGGCTGGGCGAGGAAAGCGGGCGCGGGCGCTACGGACTGGGTGTGGCGCTGATGCGCCTGGGCCGGCTCGATGAGGCGGAGGAGCAGCTGAAGCAAGCCCTGCGCCTGATCCCCGACGCCAGCCGGGTCCATTACCAGCTCGGCGTCCTCCATGCCCGAACCGGGCGAAAAGAGCAGTCCGACCGGTTCTTCGAGCGATTCCGCGAGCTGGAGCAGGCCGAGCGTGAAAAGAAGAAAACCCGCGTCTCGAAGAGCTTGGTGAAGGATCCGGGAAGGTAGGGAAAGCCCGGTAGTGAAGCTCCAAAGAAGGCTGCAGGCTGTAGGCTGGAGTCTGGAAACAGGCTCTACAATCTGGATTATTCCCGATTCTGCATGTTGGCCGTCGGATCAGTCGATCAACTCGTCCCGCTTTTCCGGTTCCAGGCATTCGATGAAGCGACGAAGTTCGTCGAGGGATTCATCTGCAATGAGGTTGAACACATATTGTCTGCAGCCCGAAGGAACTGCCTTGGCTGTCACGATGTCTGTCACTACGGCCGTAGCCTCTTGCAGTCCCCGTTCCCACCTTGCCTCGCGTGCGTCGCAAAAAAGGAGCGCGTCCGGGCTTACCCCGGCCGCCACCAGAACAGCACGAGCCCAGCGTAGGAAGTCCGGCCATCGGGAGGCGACAGCAATGAGCGCGTTTGGTGAAATAGGGATTTTCTCCGCCAGAGTTGCCGGGACGGAGCGTGCATGCAAGAGCAAACAGGGCATCCGAGGAGGAAGAATCTTGCGGATTTGCTCCTCGCGGTTGAACATAAACACGGGCACGGCTCCGGCAAGTGAAGCCTGGCAGCCGTCATCCGGTTGGGCTCCCATCACCGGGAATCGAATGGCTTCTTTGATCTCAGCCACTAGGACCCGGCACAACTCGGCATCAGGCTCAATGACGAGAAAGTGGTCTGGCGGCTGCAATTCCAACCATTGCTTAAGCCGCGATTGGACCTCGCGGAGCGGAAAGCCTTTTTCCAGCGCCGCCTGAAAAAAAGTCGAGATCAGGTGATCGAGCTGCATATCGGCGTCGATGGAGGCATTTTCCGGCGCCCTTTGAATGTAGACGCCGCTTCCCTTACGGAATTCCACCCAGCCGCGACTTGCGAGATCTCGGTAGGCCGCGCTCACGGTATTCGGATGAATACGGAATCGCAAGGCCATCTCGCGCGTACTTGGCAGCTTTTGACCTGGCTTCAAGTCGTTGCTAAAAATACCGAGCAGGACTTGAGTCGTGAGCTGCTCTCGCAGCGGAACCTCACTGCTCTTGGAAAGCCAGAACCGCATGTCTATTGAGAATTTCGATTTGGGAGTTTCCAGTATAGCAATTCGAAGCACGACCATCGATTCGAAAGGGTGGGGAAGGGCATCGAGCTTGAGGCAACGAAGGGAGAATAACCGCGGGAAGCCACAGAGAAAATGGTCAGATTCCCGCTATTGGATTCTCTTCTCGGCGATCTCTGCGCCTGCTCTCTGCGCCCTTTGCAGTTATCAGGATTTAAGGGTACAGGCCAGGCCTCCTCTGCTTGACCCCCGAACACGTGCCGAGCTAAATTGCTCCCATGGCTGAAATCCAAACTCGGCATTGCCAGAATCTTCATCATCTCAAATTGCCGGCAG
>JANQFM010000738.1 GCA_028277865.1 Acidobacteriota bacterium | reverse complement strand
GCACGGGGGCGACGAGTTCGCTTCCATCACCCTCTTCAACCCCGACTTCGAGCAGCAGGCCCTCATCGATTTGCAACTGCTGGACGCCCAGGGCCGCCCCCAAGGAATGACAACCCTGACTTTGGCCAGTTCGGGCTATCTAAGCGCCGGGCTGGACGAGCTTTTCGGGGAAGTGTCGCTGCACGTCGGCGTTGTCGCGCTGGCTTCGAGTGTCGCTGTTCAGGGCTTCCGGCTGCAGCAAGCCCAGGGCAGCCTGTCCTCTTTGGCGGGATTGACGCCCTCTGCGACCTCCACTCTGCTGGCGCCTCACTTTTTTACGGGCCGGCAGGGCGATACCGAGATCCGACTCTTCAACGCGGGCGATACTCCAGCCAGGGCCGCCGTCCAGGCATTTGACGACGACGGCAATCCCCTGGGTCAACGCATCGTCTGGATCCAGCCCGGCCACGTCTTTGCAGAGGATGTCCGACCGCTGTGCGGGTTGGAGGCCCTGACTGAGGCCAGCGGTTACCTGGAAATCGACCTGATGTCCATCTCGTCGGGAGAGGCAGAGGTGGTCGGTTTGGTGACTTTCAATGGAACCGGAGGGCGTTCCCTGGCCAGCCTTCCCCTGGTGCGCGAGGCACGGTCGGAGCAGCTTTTCCTTCATGTAGCCCAGTCTTCTCAAAGCAACCTCTTCACCGGCCTGGCATTGCTCAACCCGGAAAACCGTCCGGCCCAGGTGACGGTTCGGGCCTTTGACCAAAACGGCGCTCCGACGGCCGAGGCCGAACTGGCATTGCCGGGCCGAACCCGCCTGGTGGACCTGCTCAATGGCCAACACCTGTTCGGCCCCTCTTTTGACCAGGAACAGGGTCACTTCCGCATCAGCAGCTCGGTGCCGATTGTGGCCTTCGCCTTGTTCGGCGATTACGAGGGCGAATTCCTGGCCGCCATCGAGGGGCAAGCCCCGATTCCGGTCGAAGCGCAATGAGCCCTCCCGGCCCAGGCGGCCAAAGAGGCTCTTCATGTAGCCTTGTAGACCTCGTGTTCTCAAGAAGCTTCCAGCTACACTTGCAGCTGCCGGGACTCTGGCGAAGCGGGCCGGCAGACAGCCCATTCCAGCTTTGGAGCCTGAAAGTCAGCGGCCAAGCAGCCCTGCTGCGCAGCGTCGGCCCGGTGCAGCCGGAAGGGCTCATCCGATTGAGCCTGGACTGGCCCAGGGAATGGGTCCAGGGGCGGGAGGCGGTGCTGGAGGCCAAAGGCGCAGTCAGACGTCCGCAAGGCGCCCAAAACGGCAGCCAATTCGGGATCCGGTTCCAGGATCCTCCCCAACTGACGATCCAGGGTCAATGCGCCCGGGAGAAGACAACACCAACGACTCCACTGATTCTGCGTCCCCTCCCGATCAACGCCCAGGCACTGAACTACTATGCCCGTTTGCGGCGCGTCCGCGATCACCTGCGGGCCAACAGCTCGGAGCCAATGCCCATGCCTTCGGCTGCAGGATTGGCCGGCATGGAGCCGACTTACTTTTCCGACTTTTTCCGGCGCAAGGTGGGAGTCCCCTTTCGGAGTTGGCTGGAGCATGTGCGCATCGGCCATGCCATCCATCTGATTCACAGCCGCAACCACTCCATCACACACATCGCCCATGAGGTCGGCTTCGCGAATCTGAGGAGCTTCGAAAGAGCCTTCAAGCGCCGGACCGGTCTCACCCCCACGCTCTACAAACGATACGTCCGCCCCGCTTGAGGTTCTTGGCACCTCGTTAAAGGCCGCTGAGATTGCTGCATTCTTCACATTTGAGTCAAATCTGGAGCGCCCGCATCTTGCGGGCCTCTGCCTCTGGAGGGATCCCGATCCTGGCAGCCGAGCGGATCCGGACTCCAGAGGCCCGCAAGATGAGGGTGTCGTAAAAGGGCGGCAAGAGCAGATTCACGCAGAGGCGCAGAGACGCAG
>JANQFM010000731.1 GCA_028277865.1 Acidobacteriota bacterium | reverse complement strand
AGGTTCCGGATTCCAGAGTCCGAATCCCGAAAACCCGGAACCCGGAACCTGGAACCCGAAATCCTTCTGCGGTCGGTCTGAGGCGCTGCCTCGCTAGCGCTAAGACGCAAAGGGCGCAAAGCCCTCTCGCTTTGCGCCCTTTGCTTTTTGGCTCTCGTCGCCTAAGCGACCCTAGTCGTCGTCATCGTCATCGTCATCGTCGTCGTCATCCAGGTCCTCGGCAGCTTCGCCGGCCGCCTGGGCGTCGATGAAGCCGAAGCCGGTGCGGAAGTCGAAACCGACGTCAAAACCCGGAGTGAGCGGATCGTCCATGTCGCGGGCGGTCGATTCGAGCACGAAGTAGATCTGGTCGGGAGTCAGGTCCGGCCTCAAATCAAACAGCAGAGCCGCCACGCCCGCGGCATGGGGCGCGGAGGCCGAGGTTCCGAAGAAGTTGGGGAAGCCGTCATTTTCGACGTCGTTCGGGTTCAAGGGAGGCGGAGGGAAGAAGGTGTTGTTGACCCCGTCCGGCCCCACGATTTCCGGCTTGTTGCGCAGTTCGAAAGTGGGAGTGCCGTCGACCTCGAAGAGAATGCGGGTGGGTCCGGCAGATGAGAAAAACTCGATCAGTGCCGGATCAACCCCGAATTCGGGCGTTTCCTGGTAGAAGGCGGCTCCCACGCCCTCGGCCCCAGCCGCGTTGGTATGGCCATAAAGGGTTCCGCTGGCCGTGTCGAACTCGTCCACGTTGGTGGCGCCGGGGCCGAAGAAGACGTACTTGAGGAAGTTCGGATCAGGGCCGGCGAAGACCTCCAGCCCCACCTGGACCTGAAAGGGGACGCCGAAGTTGATGATGGCTGCAATCTCCACCGGATCGCCTGTCACGTTGATGTTGTCGTCAAAGCCTTGAAAGGTGACCACCAGACTGCCGTCGATGGGATTGGAGCTGATGAAGGGGAGCAAGTTGCCGTTCAGGTCGTAAAAGAGAAAGTCGACGTCGCTGGTTGCGCCCGGACCTCCCGTGACGGAGAAGAAAGGGTTGTCCCACTGGAAGGAGAAGACGGTCTGGCCGGCGACCGTGATCGTCTGCAGGCCGTCGGTGGATGCGCTGTCGGGGTCGAAGTCGTGACGGGCGCCGCCGAAGGCGCCGAGGGTTCCGGAATTGCGGAAATCATCCTCATAGGCGTCGCGGGCGTTGTTGCCTGCCGAAGAAAAGTAGGCCACTCCCGCAGCCTTGACAGTGTCAACGGCCTGGGCAATGATCCCGTCCTGAAACATCGGCTCGGCGAAAAAGATCACGTCGTCGACGATCACCTGCGCTCCGGCTATGTTGGCCAATTCGAGAATGCCGTTGGCGAAGTCGGCCTGGCCGTTGAAGGCGGTATGAAATGCCCCGGTAGCCCCAGGCGCCACGTCGTGAATCAGCTGCAAAAGAGCCCGTCCCTCATCCAGCGTGCCGCCGCAAGCTGTATCATCCAGCACGATGACGTCGGCCGGAAGGTCGTCCGACGCGATGTCTGCAGCAGCTCCGCCCAGGCAGTCGAAGCTGTCCGACATGGAACCGACGCGCACGCCCGTGCCGTCGGGACGGTTGTCGTCGTCATCGTCGTCATCGTCGTCGTCATCATCATCGCCGGCCCGCAATCGGTCGGACCTCATGGCGACATCGCCCTGGCTGGTCACCAGGCCGACCCGTGTGGCGGCCCCGGCGGGGCGGGCGTATCTGAGGCTTTGGCAGGCTGCCAGATCCCCGATGTTGGCAATGGGGAATTTCCCGGAAACGTACTTTCCAAAAACTGAACCGTTTTGCAGTCCCATCTCCTCCAAATCGGCCAGCAGCTGTGCCGTATCCCCTGAAGCCACCGCATCGATGATGATGTAGTCGCCGTCCATCCGCACCATCGGGTTGTCCGAATCAAATGCGCTCGACGCCCCCTTGCCGCTCCGCAAGCGTCCCCTCTGCTGCTCTGCATAAAGGGCCGACAGCGGGAGCCCCACTTTGGACATCTTGCCCGATTTGGCATTCAGCAGTCGGGCGCGGACGCTCTCCACTTCTCCCTTGCCGGCGGGTGCCTTGCCGGACTGGGAAAGGACACTCCCCACCAGAAGGGCACCGCCGGTGAAGAACAGTGAAAGGAATAGCAATCTAGATAGCATTTTTCGGCTCATAAAGGATCTCCTCCTAATCTACAGTTACTCCTGAGTTTCCGTACCCGCCGGGCGTCAAGCGCCGCAGCAGGCCACCCTTGTCCCCTGTCGAGGGATTCAACCGGTTCATTCCAACTCCTGATAACAATTGTCAATTTACAGGCTTGCAATGAAGAAATTATAAACAACCTGGGGAAAATGTGCAATCCAATTGTGAAATGTATAGTACGATTCGTAATGCTGAAAGGATTTGAGAAATCCGAGTTCGTTCTGTTTGGCATGTTCCAGGCGGAGAGGCAGAGGCGCAGGGAGGCAGAAGAGGGGAGCCGGTCACCAGGCTCCGGACTGCGTGAAATCCTTTCAGATCTCTGGATCGTTCAAAAAGTCCACCGTCAGATGGACCAAAGCACGGACGCCCAGCAGCAGGCCGCTTTCGTCCACCAGGAAAGTGGGGGTGTGGTGGGCGGGCGACTCTTCGAGGGGGACGCTTTCGGGCCTGCCGCCCAGGAAGAGGAAGAGTCCCGGCACCTGCTGAGCGAAGAATGAAAAGTCTTCTGCTCCCGTTAATGCCGGCACCAGGACAACCCGGTCCTCTCCGGCGATGCGATTGAGGGTGGGCAGCATTTTGCGGGTCAGCTCAGGGTGATTGCGGGTGACAGGATAGCCTAAGTCGATGTGGACCTCGGCTTTGGCGCCCGCGCCTTGGGCGATCGCTTCAACGGTTCGGCGGATGCGCTGGTGGACATCCTTTTGCATATCGGGGTCCAGGGCGCGGATGGTTCCCTCCATCTCCACACGGCTGGGGATGATGTTGCTGCGCAGTCCGCCGTGGATGCTGGCGACGGTGACGATGGCAGGCGCACGGGTGAGGTCGATCTGGCGGCTGGCAATGGTCTGCAAGGCCAGGATGATCTGGGCCGAGACGACCACTGGATCGACTCCCTGCCAAGGGGTGGCGCCGTGCGTCTGACGGCCTTGGACGGTGATGCGCAGCCTGTCCGAGCTGGCCAAGGCGCCTCCTGGCCGGTAGCTGATGGTGTTGACCAGCGCGTTGGAGCTGATGTGCAGGCCGAACACGGCGTCCGGCGTGGGATTTTCGAATGCGCCTTGCCGCAGCATCAGCTCGGCGCCCCCCTCTTCACCATCGGGCGCCCCCTCTTCAGCAGGCTGAAAAATGAATTTGACGCTGCCCGCGATCTGCTCCCGGATCGAAGTCAGGACTTCGGCAGCACCCATCAGCATGGCCACATGCGTGTCGTGCCCGCAGGCGTGCATGACTCCAGTCTCCTGCCCGTTGTAGGTGGTTCGGACCTTGGATGCGAACTCCAATCCGGTGGCTTCGGTGACGGGCAGGGCGTCCATGTCGGCGCGCAGGGCAACGACCGGGCCGGGGCGTCCGCCGCGCAGCAGCCCGACCACACCTGTGTGGGCCACCTCGGTACGCACCTCCATCCCCAATTTGCGCAGGTGCTCGGCCGCCAGCTTGGCTGTGCGGAACTCGCGGTTGGAAAGCTCGGGATTGCGGTGAATGTCCCGCCGCCACTCGATGACCTTTTGCTCGATTTCAGCGGCCTTGGCGTCGATGGCGTTGTGCAGCTCGGCGGCTTGGAGCGGGAAGGCGAGCAGGAGGGGAAGCCCGCTGAAGGAGCACGAAAGGAGGGCAGTGAAGAGGGGGCGCAAACGGGTTTTCATCGGCTGGAGTCCTTTTTCAAATCGATCATCATTCGGGCAAGCAGGGAGTTGCCTGCAGGAGGGCCTGCTCCCGGCTGTCCGGAATGATCGGGATTATACGATTCAGGGAAGGTGTGGCTGGCTTTGAGTTGTTCGATGGCGGCCTGGAAGTTGCGTTCAGCCAACTCGGCGGCCTGACGGCGTCGGCCCGAATCGAGCAGGCCGCGGAAAATCAGGTAGCTCCAGGCTGGCCGCAGGGGGCCGTTCCAGCGGCAGCAGGGATCGGACGACGCCTCATAAGACGGATCAGAAGCGGACAGCGAAGGGACTCCGAAGCGCCTCCGGAAGGTGGCCGGGTCGGAAAGGTGGCGTGCCAATGCCTCGGCCCGCTCAGGCGGTGCGATGCCGGCCCAAAGGGGCAGGAATCCGATCATCTCCATGCGCCTGAGGTCGACGCCTTTGCGGGTACGGAAGCTGTTGCTTTCCCGGTCGGCGTGGTAGTAAAAGCGGCTATCCTCATCCCACAGCACGGTGTTGATGCGTTGGGCAAGGGCTTCGGCCCGCTGGCTCCAGGCGGAGGCCTGGTCGGCAAGCTCCAGTTGGTCGGCCATGGCTGCCAAGGCCTTCATTTCAGCGGCCAACAGGCAATTGAGGTCCAGAGCTTCGATCTGGCCGGCTGCCTGGGGCTTTTTGCCCAGCAGCTCCCAGACTGCATTTGAGCCGCTTCGGACGCTCTCGCGGGCTGCCTGGCCACCCCATTCGTAAAGCCCGTCTCCGTCCTGGTCGCGCTGGGCCGTCCAGAATTGCGCAAAGCGCTGGCCGGCATCGTAAGCTTCCTCCAGGAAAAGCTGGTCGCGGCTGACCTGATAGACCTCCCAATTGACCCAGCTGAAAAAGGGTGCCGAAGAGGTGCGGATTTTCTTTTTGTGAGGAAAGTCGCGCACGACGTAGGGACCGACCCGGTTGGGAATGTAGCCGTCGGGCGCCTGGCGTTCCATGAAGGCTCTCTGGGCGTCCATGGCGCCCTGCGGATCCATGTGGACATAGGCCAGCATCGAAAGGCCCATGTGCAACTCCTGCCCTTCGTGGGCCCAGCCCCAGGTGGGTTCGCGCGAGGGGAGGTGGTAATTGAAAGAGATCATCCCTTCGGCCGGCATGAACCGTTGCCGCAGCAGCGAGAAGGCCTGCCAATAAAGCAGCTCCCGCTCAGGATCCTCGAATTGCAGGCGGGGAATCTTGTCATAGGCCCGGGCGCTTTGCTCAAAGAACGGGTCGAGCGGGAGGTCGTAAAGCAGCTTGGTCCCCTGAGTCCACATCAGTCCCCGATTGCGCCCCGCCGCACGCACGATACGCAAGCTCTTGGCGACGCCTGGCTTGAGATCGAGTTCGACGGCCAACGCCAGTGCGCTCAGGTCGCCTTGAAGGCCGTTGTTGAGCTGCCCTTTGCGGATCTCTTTTTCGAACTCGGGAGCGCCCAGAGGATATCCGCCTGAGCTGGCGGCCTTTTGGCTGAGCAGGATCATGTTTTCGTGCTCGGGCAAATAAGCCTTCAACTTGCCTTCCATCCAATTGCCGATCGGCTCCTTGTGGGTGAAAAAGGCTGTGTCGCTGTCTCCCCTCAAAGCCGCTTTCCGGACCGTCTGCGAGCCTTCGTAAAGGATGTAGACCGTCACCTTGCGCTCTTGGTTGGACTGGTTTTCGACTTGCAGGTGGTTGATCAGGATTCCCGAGGAAAAAAGGGCGAAGTCATGGCGCACCTCAATGCTGGCCAAAGGGGAGTAGCGCAGGCTGCCGGCATCGGCGAAATTGCGGGTGATGCGGGGCGGGTGCCGATAGCTGCCCGTCTTGCCGGCCACCAGGGTGGAGCGCTTGAACCAGAAGGAGAGCTTTCCGGCCGTGTCGGTCGCGAAGCTGAGGGGCTGCTGAGGATCCAAGCAGACCAGCTTGTAGCCTTGGTCGACCAAGTAGTGGCTTCGCTCAAGGGGGGCAGTGTAAAGAGTGTAGGCGGGCGATCCCGGCCCCAGGTCCAGGTTGGAGAGGGG
>JANQFM010000714.1 GCA_028277865.1 Acidobacteriota bacterium | reverse complement strand
CCCCTCTCCCCATCCAATACTCCGACTACGCCAGTTGGCAGAGAGGTTGGCTGAAAGGCGAGGCCTTACAGGAGCAGGTGGACTTCTGGAAGCAGCAATTGGAGGGTGCCCCGCCCTCTTTGGAGCTGCCCACAGACCGTCCCCGCCCGGCCCAGCTCAGCCGACGGGGCGGGGCGTTGGGATTCTCTTTCGAAGGATCGCTGCTGCGGGATCTGAAGAAGCTGAGCCGGCACCACGACTCGACTCTCTTCATGACCCTTCTGGCTGCATTCCAGGCTCTGCTGAGCCGCCACAGCGGGCAAATGGACATCAGCGTGGGCACTCCGGTGGCCAACCGCAACCAGGCCGAGACCGAGGGGCTGATCGGATTCTTCGTCAACACCCTGGTGATGCGCAGCCGCCTCAACCCGGATCTTTCGCTGGTTGAACTGCTGGCCCGGGTCCGTCAGGCGGCGCTGGGCGCCTATGCCCGCCAGGATGTCCCCTTCGAACAGGTGGTGGACGCCCTGCAGCCCGATCGCGCCATCGATCGGACACCCTTGTTCCAGGTCATGTTCGCCCTGCAAAACGCCCCGTTGGGCACGCTTTCCGCCAACGACGACAGCTCGCCCGTCCTGCAGCTGCCCGGCCTGATGCTGACCCTGATGCCCAGCGGTTCGCCGATGGCCAAGTTCGACATGAGCCTGACGGTCGAAGAACGCCGGGGCGCCTTGACAGGCGGAGTCGAGTACAGCGCCGCACTGTTCGACTCCACCACCGTGCGCCGCATGATCGGGCAGTGGCGCAACCTGCTGCGCAATTGCGTTGCCCATCCTGAGCGGCCTCTTTTCCAATTGCCGCTCAACAGCCCCTCGGAGACCCATCAAATGGTGGTCGAATGGGGCTCCCCCATCGCAGGCCTTGTCCCGCAGGGCCAGGCACCCCAGATCGGGGATTGGATCGAGGCTCATCTGGCAAGCCGGGGCGATCACATCGGCGTGACTTTTGAGGAGCAGTCCCTCAGTTTTGCCGAACTGCTGCGTAAAGCCGATCTGGTGGCGGGACACCTTCAAAGCAAGGGAGCGGGTCCGGAAAAAGTGGTGGGATTGTGCATGCAGCGCGGCCTCGGACTGGCTGTGGGCCTGCTGGGGATTTTGCGTTCCGGCGCCGGCTTCCTGCCCCTGGACCCGACTTATCCCGAAGCGCGCCTGTCCTTCATGC
>JANQFM010000648.1 GCA_028277865.1 Acidobacteriota bacterium | reverse complement strand
TCTCCCAGGCCGACATCCGAGGGCATTACAAGATCACCGCCCGTTCCGACTTCGATCAGCAAGGAGTGGATTTGGAGATCTTCGACGGGCAGCAGTGGCACCCGCTCGACTCGCAGCCGGTGGAACTGGACGCCTCAGCCTCTCGGCAGTGGCCGGTGCGCATTAGGGTGGCCGACTGCCCGCAAGGCAGCAGCGCAGATCAACTGCGCAACCTCTTCCTGCAAGCCGTGGCCGCTTCGGGAGCGATCTCCGCTGAGCAAAGCATTCCCCTGAGGGTGGCCGTGGCCGAAGACTCCTTCCTGCACTGCTGGTGGCCTTTGCTGGTGGCATTGCTGGGAGCGATCCTGACAGGAGTCCTGATCCACGGCTACTGGTGGCCCTTCCGATTCCCTCCCCGTCTGGGAGTGGTCCTGTCGCCGGAAGAAGACATTTCCGAGGGCTTTTTCCACCCCATCCGGGCTCACAAAGGAACCCGCAGCGGCTTTTATCACCACGCGACCTGCTTCATCTGCGGCGACTTCCGGCTCTCGGGCAAATCTTCCAACGCCATCGCCCGCCTGCGCGCCCAGGGTTCGCGGGTGGTGGTCAAGCCTTTCCACGGCGCTTCTCTTTACCGCCGGACAGCCGATGACGAATGGGAACTGGTCCAGGAGGCGGAAACCCTGGCCCGATTCGGGGACGTCTACCGCAACGGGGACTCAAGCCTCTTCTTCGAAATCCGCAACGGGTGAAGAGAGGTTTCGCGCCAAGAACGCCAAGGCGCAAAGGTCTTTATTTCTTGGTCCTTGCGTTCTTTGCGGCTTGGTTCGAAATCCGATCCATTTCCTGCTGGTAAGCGTCCATCCAGGCCTCCTGATCGGCTTGGGCAGGCACCTGCAAAGGACGCCCGATTTGGACCCGCAGGCGAGAGAAGGGTTTGGGGATGCGGGTACGGTCCCAGCTCCTCAGCTGCCAGTAGCGCAGCGGCTCAATGTGAAAACAGACAATGGGACGTTCGGTCTTGCGGGAAAGAAGAAGCGGCCCCGGCTTGACCCGGCAGCGCGGTCCCCTGGGCCCGTCGATGGTGAACGCCACATCATGCCCTTCGGCCATACGCCGCTTGAGGCCCAGCAGCGCTTTGACCGCCCCTCGTGAGCTCGATCCGCGCGACGTGCCGTAGCCGAAGCTTTCGATGATGCGGGCGATGTACTCCCCGTCGAAGTGCTGGCTGGTGATGACCACGATGTCCCGCCGCCTCCAAAAATAGGTGGCGCTGAAGATCTGGTTGTGCCAAAAGGAAAGCACCACCGGCCCCCCTCGGCGAGCCCGCTTGTACTCCTGCCAATCGTCCACTTCAAAGCGCAAGGTGCGTCCGATGATTCCGATCGCCAGGCGTCCCAGCCAGCTCAACAGCACGATCTGCAGCCTTTGCCACCTCGTGAACTTCATCCTCATGTCCCCAGTCGAACTGCTCTGTGCCTCATTGCCTGGATGGCAACCTCTTTTCGTTTCCTGCCGGTCACGGGGGGCCATTATAATGAAGGCGCATTTTCAACCGAGATCCGCTCCTTGGGAGCGGGAGGTTCCGGTGTCCATCGCCCTGAAGAATCTGAGCATCGCGCAAATCCGGCAACGCTTTGCCGAGCCGGGGGTATTCCCCAGCCCGGAGGTCTGTCAGCAGATGAGCAGCGATTCGAGACAGGGTGTGCAGCACATTTGGCGTCAATTGCAGCGACGACAGAGAGAGCGGGAACGGGAAGATTTCCGAATGCGGCGCATTCAGCGTTTCGAGAGGGTCTTGTGGAATCGGGGCCTGCAGGCGGTGGCAGGAGTCGACGAGGCAGGTGTCGGCCCTCTGGCCGGGCCGGTTGTGGCCGCCGCTGCCGTTTTCCCGCCGGGAACATTGGTCGAGGGGGTGGACGACTCCAAGCAACTCGACGAAGACACCCGACTGCGTCTGGCTGCGGAAATCCGCAGTGTGGCGCTGTGCACCTCAATCGGCAGCGCAGATCCGGGCGAGATCGACCGCCTCAACATCTACCACGCCTCTTTGCTGGCCATGCGCAGGGCGGTTGCGGGATTGTCTCATCCACCCCAATTCGTGCTCAGCGACGCCCGTTCGATCCCCGATCTGCAGATGCCTCAGCGTGCCATCTGCAAAGGAGATTCCCTCAGCTTTTCCATCGCTGCCGCTTCGATCATCGCCAAGACATACCGCGACCAGCTCATGCAGGATCTGGACCAGCGCTTTCCCTTCTACGGCTTCGGCCGGCACAAAGGCTACGGCACTTCCATCCACCGTGAGGCCATCCGCAAGCACGGCCCCAGCCCCGTTCACCGCAGGTCGTTCCACATCGTTTCGGAACTCAACGGGGACTGCAGCCGACGTTTTTACCAACTGCTGGACGAAGTGGAAAAAGCCTCTTCAGCTAACGTTTTGGAGCCAATGCGACGCCGCTTGAGAACCCGATCCGAAAAGGATCGATTGGCACCTTCCGAACTGCACCGGCTGCGCCTGCTCGTGGCCCGCAAGTGCAAGAACCTGCGAAGGCAGGCATGATCGACACAGCCGACCGGCAAGAAAAAAAGCGCCTTTCCATGGTCCGGTCTCAGCTGGAGGTGCGCGGAATCCGAAATCCCGCCGTCCTGAAGGCCTTCCGCAAGGTGCCGCGCCATTTGTTCGTCCCGCCCGAGTACCGCAGCAAGGCCTACCAAGATCGTCCGCTTCCCATCGGCCGGGGGCAAACCATCAGCCAGCCCTACATGGTGGCGGTGATGGTGGAGGATGCCGAATTGGGGCCGGATTCACGAGTCTTGGAAATCGGGACTGGCAGCGGCTACCAGACCGCTCTTTTGGCCGAGATCGCCGACCAGGTCTACTCCATCGAACGCATCGACTGGTTGGCCAGGAGGGCAAAGGAACTGCTCCGCAAATCGGGATATGACAAGGTCCACGTGCGTACCGGCGACGGCACTTTGGGCTGGCCTGAACAGGCTCCATTCGACGCCATCCTGGTCAGCGCAGGCAGCCCCTCCATTCCCCAGCCCCTGACCGACCAGCTCAGCCTGGGCGGACGCTTGGTCATCCCCCTGCAGGACTTTCAGATCCAGACCCTGGAGATCATCACCCGAACCGAATCCGGAATCCGCCGCGAGCGCAAGGAGCCCTGTTCCTTCGTCCCTCTCATCGGGGAGCACGGTTGGAAGGAGTGAGCAGGTGTGCGGAAGCTGGGGGATGGGGCCGTGTCTTGAATTCTGAATTTTTGGGGGGTGCTCAGCAGCCCTTCCGGCACCCCTTCAGGGCGCATCATGCTTTGCGGGCCTGTTCCGGTGGCCGCGCCGGGACGGCTTGACCACCGGCTAATCTCCCTGTCCCCCTTCGGGGTCGGGCCCATCGCCGGGCTTCATCGCTTTCGCTTCCGGCCCAACTACTGGGTTTTCAGGGAAGCCGGCTCCGGAGGAGCCCCGGACATTAGCCCCTCTGCTCCCCTCTGTTTAATCCTGAGGCAGCTGGAAGAAAGCGTCCACCTTTTCCTGAGGAGAAGGCGGAGTCATCAGGGACACTGCGATCAAGGCCAGCAGAGAGACGCCCAGCGCCGGAATGACTG
>JANQFM010000619.1 GCA_028277865.1 Acidobacteriota bacterium | reverse complement strand
CCATTCAGTCATTCGCTCCGCCGGGGCGGGCCCGACGGTGGCGTTTTGCCAGGCTTCATGGCATGTGCTTCCGTCAAATCAGCGGCATTGGGCCGGGTTAACCGAATATGTACCCGAGACAGCCCACTGCCAATTCCTATCCTAACTGATAAACCTTTTTCTTTCTTTGCTTTGCGGTCTTTGCGGCTTTGCGTGAAACTCAGGACGGATCCTTCTGCCTGTTTCCGGCCTCCGGCCTCCGGTTTCCTTGCCCTCTGCCATTTGACCCTGGATAACCGACCTGGCATCATGTGTTTTCAGGTACCGTCATGCTGATTTCGGGAAAATACCGGCCGGTCGGCCCTTGGAATCCAGGGCAGAATGCGGTCATTGAGGCCGAAGAAGTGTCTTCGGGAGACCGGATTTTCCTGCATTTTCTCGATCCTGGCAACCCCGATCACCAGCTACTGCAGCAGGAGGCCCGGAAGTTCCTGGACGATGTTCCGCCCGAAAGGAGGTCTCAGCCATTTGATTTGGGCGAACACGAGGGGACATTGTTTCTGGCCACTCCCGCCCTGCCTGAGTTCAAGGCCCTGGACGAATCGGGCCTTCACGACTGGATAGAGTGGCAGATCAAGGGGCATGAATTGCGCAGCCGACTTCGGCAAAGCGCCAACCGTATGCGGGATCTGCGCGAACAAAGCCAAACCGCCCTGGGCCAGGAAAGCGTGCAGCTGCCGCCTCAAGAAGTCCAGGCGTCGGACGCAAGCTCCAGCGCTCCGTCGGCCAAGCAGGTCTCCCCTGACGAGATTCCGGGAGACTTTACGAATGTATTCCAGCAGTCGGGCGGGGAATCCCCGCCGGGGCCGTCTGGGCAACAGCAAGCAAGTGCTCCTCCCCTGGATCCCGCGCCGCCGCCGACCTCGGAAGCGGGTGACTTTACGAGGGTCTTCATGCCGCAGGGGGACGGATCAGGTTCGCCGGCGGGCCGGCTAGAGCCGCAGCAGCCCCGAATCGATCAGACACCCCCCGAACCGACTAAGCCAGCCGGGCAATCCCCGCCCGCGCCGCCAAAGCAGTCGGCAACTCCTTCGGCACACCAGCCCGAGGCGACCGATAAAGCCCCGCCAGGTGATTTCACGAGGATCTTCGCGCCTCAAAAAGAACCCAGCCCGACTCCGATTGAGCAAGAAATGAGGCCGGCCAAAGCTGAGCCGCCTTCTTCAGCGCCGCCTGAGCAGGCGGGTGAAGCAGGGGATTTTACGAGGATTTTCTCAGCCGGGGCAGTGTCGCCCGAGGCGGATTCGCCGCCGGCTGCACCTTTGCCCAAACAGCCTGCGACCGGGCAGCCCGACTCCTCTGCTGGACCGGATCAGCAGGCAGGTGACTTCACCCGCATCTTTCGGCAGAGCCTGTCTCCGGTGCCGCCTCCGGCGCCTCAGCCTTCAGCAGCAAGCCCCCTGCCCGATGAGCCTGCCGCCGAGCCGCAATCCCCGCCAGAGGCGCCCCAGCCGGGCCGAGGGCCGGAAGGTGCGGGGGAATTCACCCAGATGTGGGGAGGGCTCGACTCCAGCCAGGCGTCGGCGCCGCCTTTTGGTGATCGAGGCAGTGCCTCCGAATCCCGGCCCGGCAGCCTTCCCTGGGAGGGTAGGGCAGATCAGAGTCAGGAGCCGGGCGACTTTACCCGTATCTTCAAGGGCGGTTCGGCAGCTACCCCTTCGTCCCAGCCGCCATCTGCACCGTCAGACCGTCGCCAAAGCGACGAATTCAGTCGAATGTTCGGTCAGCAGCAGCCTGACGCCGGCTCGGCTGCCGCCTCGGATGCCGACGCCACCCAGGTTTTTGAAGATCGCTCCCAAGGGCTACCAGGCCTGAGCGGATCGCAGCAGTCGGGGCCGAGTGAATACACCCAATTCATGCAGGCCTCCTCGATCCCTGTCAACCAGGCTGCGGCTGATGAGGGCGCCCCGCCAGCCCCGCCGGCGACCCAGCCTGAAGCCGATGCTGCTCTGGAAGTCAAGAAGAGCAAGGACACCAAGCCGGGCGCCTCGCTCAATTACCTCATCCTGGCTTTGGTCTTCTGTGCATTGCTGCTCTTGGCGCTTGCAGCAGTGGTCTTTTTCGCCCCCTCCGGCCCCGCTGAGGATGAAGCGGGGCAGGCTCAAACGGAAACCTCGCCAGCGGAAGGCGCCGACGCCGCGGCAACCCCTGCAGCCTCCGGCACTTCGCCAGTCCGGCCCCCGTCCGTGCGCGGACCTTCAGCAACCGGCCCTTCCGTCAGGGGACCCTCCATTTCGGGAACCTCGGTGACCAAGCCCTCGGTCAGGAAGCCGACTGTGCGGAAGCCGTCCATGACCACGCCTTCTGCGCGCCTTTCGACGCCCTCCAGCCGAGGTGCCGCCCAACCTGCCCCAGCCACAGGTTCCACTTCTCCCTTGCTGGCAGTGATTTTGCTGATGGTGGCGCTTTTTCTGATCGCTGCTGCCGTCGTAGTCTACTTCGCGCTGGTCAAGAAAAGCGGCTGAACGAGGGATTCGCGCCAAGACGCCGAGGACGCAAAGCCGGAAAAGCAGAAATTTGGCTGCGAGGGGTCCGGCGGCGGTCAGGGGTTCCGGGCTCCAGATCCCAGGTTCCGGATTCCAGAGTCCGAATCCCGAAAACCCGAAAACCCGGAACCTGGAACCCGAAACCCTTCTGCGATCGGTCTGACATGCCGCCTCGCTCGCTCGCTAGGCCTTCTCGGGCAGCAATACCACCAACTCCATCTGGGGATTGCGGAATTCGGCGGGGACATAGGCGGCCAGGTTGCGGGCCCTCTCGACGGCCTCCCAGGCGCCCCCCTTGCGGGTCAGGCTGAAGTACTGGTAATCGACCTTTACGGGAATGGCGGCCGGGGGGTTGGGGATGTGGATCAGGGGGATTCCCGGCACGGCCTGGCTGACCAGCCGGTCGACATGGTCGTCCGAGCAGATCTTGACCAGCTGGGGCACCTTTTGGATCACGAACGATTGGTCGACCTCCGCCCGGATGGCCAGGTAGAGCTTGGTGCGGTCCAGGAACTTGTCGTCGGCGAGGGCGGTTGCATAAATGGCGTTGCGGGTCTCTTCCAAAGGCAATGAGAGGAAGTTGCTGGGAACCACAGTCTCCAGCAGGTAGCGCAGCTTTTCGTCCAGGCTTGAAAAGCAGTCCCCCAGCTTCTTGTGATCATAGACCGGCAAGTCGCCGGGTCGGATGTCTTTGGAAAAGGTGGTCAAGGCGCCGGCCATGGAGAGCATGTTGGAGTAGAGGATCTCGGGATGCCCCTTGCGGGACTCGAAGATGTGCCTCAGCACGGGCAGGTAGGTGTTGACGGTGTACAGCAGCCAGAAATTGGCAATGTCCGCCGTCGTGAAGTCAGCCAGCGAGAGGTTTTTCTGACGGCGCAAGCCCGACAGGTTGACGCTCTTGGCAGAGAGGATCTCCACCAGCCGCCTGCAGATCGTGATCAGGTACTCGCTGCTGGCGATGTCGATCAAGGGCGCGACGAAATAGGGCGCCAGCTGGTAGGTCTCGGCCTCCGTCCGCTGCACTCGGGCGATGTGCAAGGACTTGACCCCTTCCAGGGTATCGGCGTCGGTCAGGATGCGGAAGCTCTTGCGAGCCACCAGGATCTCTTTCTCGTCCCGTCCCGTATTCTCGTCGCGGCAGGAGAGCGGCTCGGCCCGGTAGCGCCGGTCGGGGCCGTGCTCTTGAATCGTCACATTGGCGCCCATGGCCCGAAAGGAAGGGATGGCCAAAAAGACGTCGATTTCCCGCTCGTCCGCTTCGAAGTCCTCGGCGAAGGGCCGGGGGTCGGGCGCAGGATCGGAGGCTGGGATGTCGAAGGACAGGCCATCGGGGAAAATGCCGGTGGCCTTTTCAATGGAAAACGTACCCGCCTCCAAAGCTTCCTGATCAACAGACAGCTGGCTGAATCCCCAGGGGCGAAAGCCCTGAGCCTGCAAACGGAACTCCAACAGGCTTTCGAGGAAGCGGTCCTGTACCTGGAGGTGCTGGGGAGTGAGAAAAGTGCCCTTGGTCCAGATGACAGGCTGTAGTCGTTTCATTTCAGTTGTCAGTTGTCAGTTGTCAGTTGTCAGTTGTCAGCAGGAGAGTATAGTCCAAAGACTGGCCAGGGGGTCCGGGTTTCAGGCCGCGGGCACCGGGTCTCCGATCAGATCGCGGAATCCGGAGCGCGAAACCTGATCTCCTGATCATCCAAGCTCTCAAAGCTCTCTCCGCTTCTGAACTGCCAACTGGCAACTGGCAACTGGCAACTGCCAACTGTCCCCTATCCCCCCGTCTGCCATGGGCCGGCCAGCGGGGGGGAATGGGCCGACATCGAATGAAACCTGACCAATACGGCCTGGTCGCTTCCCTTGACCGACAGCAGCGGCATGATGCCTTTCTCTGCAATCGCCTCGGCAGCCCTTTCGCCCAAGAGGGCTTCGGCGCAGGGCTTGAGGCAGGACTCGCCCTGCAGCTGGTAGACGTGGGCCGGCAGGTCGTCGATGCGGCGCAGGGCACCGGGTTGAAGATCCCATCCGTATCGGCTGAAGGCCTGTCCGATGAGCAGGCCGGCGGCAAAGGCAGGATTGCCCCACAGGTAGTGCTCGTGGCGGGGCGGCCCCGGCATTTCCTCGAAATCGAGGTCTTGCACTGGTTCGCTATCCTCGCCATAGGGCAGGCGCAGCAGAAAGCGGGGGAAAAGGAGTCCCATAAAAGAGGCCTGGGGCAACTCGCGCAGTGCCCTCCAGGCCTCGGCGAACTCCGGCTCGGCCGGCAAGTCCCAGTCCCGAGGGTCCGGTCGGCCGGCCACACCGGAGCAGCCCAACAGGCGGGGATGGGCGCCTGCCAGAAAGGGGGCGCCGGCCCGTCGGCAAATCGAGGCGATCTGGCCCAGCAAGTGCACGTCACGGGACTGGGCGTCAAAAAAGTAGTTGCCCACCACCAGCGACCAGGGCTCTGCCTCGGGAATGCCCTTCCAAGATTCCACCAGAAGCTGGTAGAGACCGGTTCGGCTCAGATCATGCTTCCCATCCAGATCTGCTGCCAGACCCCTTTTGGGCAGGTCGACCAGGAAGATTTTCAGCGATACTCCAGTCGGCAGGCGTCGGACGAGCAGGTCCAGGCCTCGCCAGGCCGCTTCCAAAGACTGGAATGCCGGCTGATGCAGCAGCTCCCTCAGCCCTTCTCCGATCCTCTGGTCCAGGCTGTCGGCGAGTTGGCTGAGGCGGGGATCCGACTTTGGCGCTGCATGGCTGGCCGTCACCTCCCTCAAGAAATCGCTCAAGGCGTCCGGCTTGCGGGCTGCGGCAGGCGATTGGGTTTGGGAGCGATCCTCGGTGGCTTGCACAGCCTCGTCCAAAATGCCTTCCAGGTTGAGCTGGGAAGGATCAGGCGGCTGGGGCTCGGCATCAGCTTGAGCTGCCATCCCGGAAGAGGACCGGCCCGATGGGGCTGCAACGTCCGCAGCCGCTGGTGCGTCGGCCAGTTGATTCCTGGCCTGCAGCAGATCCCGAAAAAGGGGGACGCGCTGCAGGATCTGATCGGGCTCGAAGTGCTCCAGGCACTCAAAGGACATCGAGATGCCCTCTCCTGAGTCACCGACCCCCACTTCCAGCCGTACATCCATGCTCTGCAGAACCGAGTCGAAGTTGTCCCGATCGATCAGGACAGGCTTCAATGGACGACCGGACGAATCTCCCCGACCCCCGCCGGCCCCTACGCTGAAATCGCCCAATACCGCTATTCGGAAACCCGAGTCCGGCGGACGGGGCTGAGGGGATTCCCCACGCCCGGCTTCGACATCAAGCTGAACTGAATCGAACGAAAACTTGGACATTCTCGTGGCCCTCCATGCTGAGTGCCGAACACTGGCTGAGACCCGGCGACCGGTGTTTGATTTTTCTGGACAAGGAACCCTCCTGGAGGCTGCCGGGGTGCTGTGCCGTTAAGACATGATACCGGATTCTCAGCCGATCACGAGCCTCGAACCTAAAAGCGCACATTTTCGCGGGTTGCCGAGATAATGTTCCATCCCGAGACAGGGAAAAGACAGATCCAGATTCTTGGCCGTTGAGGTGAGGAGATCGCCGAATCGATTTCGTCTTATGTATACAAGGCAAGGAGACAGATGAAAGAACAGTCATTCGGGATTTCGTCGGCTCTTCTTTCCCGAGTGCCCGCATCCGGGTTTTGAGGCAAGGAAAAAGGGGAATTGCTTGAGGCTGGGCAACTTGACTTCAGCGGCAGCCAGGCTGGATAATATTTTTACTGCCAGTTTCCCAAGATTCTCAGGGTGGCAGGAGCAAGAGAGGTTCCTTTGAATGTTCCGTTTCCAAAAGTGGCTGCGGCAATGCTTGCGCCAATCGAGGCCGGGAAGCGGGAGGATATCCATGCTTCGTGAAAGGACGTAAGAGATGGCTACAAGAGAGAGCATCCAAAAGAAACTGTCGCGGGTGCGCCCGCCGCGTGTCCAGATCGAGTACGAGGTCGAGATCGGTGACGCCATCGAGATCAAGGAAATCCCCTTTGTCATGGGAGTCCTGGGAGATTTCAGCGGCCAGCCGAAGGACAAGCTGCCGCCCGTGAAGGACCGCAAGTTCGTCGACCTGAACCCGGACAACTTCGACGAGGTGCTGGGCAAAATGGCACCTCACCTGGCCTATTCGGTCGAGAACAAGCTCAGCGACGATCCCGATGCAGGCAACATCAAGGTGGACCTCAATTTCAAGAGCTTGAACGACTTCGAGCCGGAAGAGGTCGCCAAGCAGGTGCCGTCGCTCAAGAAGTTGCTCGATCTGCGCACCAAGCTCAGGGATCTGCAGGGCGACCTCCAGACCAACGAAGCGCTCGACGAGCTGCTGCAGGAAGTGGTGGCCAGCTCTGACAAAATGGAGAAACTGAAGGCTGAAATGACCACCGAAGAAGGCGCTGAGGAAGGCGCCCCGGAAGGAGAGGAGGGGGGCTCCGATGAGTGAGGCACAGGAATCCGCTCAACAACAGGCAGCGGCAGAAGAGCAAGAAGAGCTCAGTCTTTTGGATGAGATTGTGGCCGATGGCGGCCTGGGCGGCGACTCCCGTTCCCAGGAGCGGGGCAAAGGCCTGGTCAGGGAATTCATCAACCAGGTCCTGGCCGGCGAGATGCTGGAGGCCCGCGACACCGAGGAAATGGTCGGCAAGCGGATCGCTCAGATCGACAAGCTGATTTCCGCTCAGCTCAGCGAAATCATGCACCATCCCCGCTTTCAAAAGCTGGAGGGAAGCTGGAGGGGCCTGCGCTACCTGCTCGACAAGAGCGAAACCAGCGTCATGCTCAAGATCCGAGTCATCAACGTCACTAAGAGAGAGCTGCTCAACGATTTGCGCCGGGCAGCGGAATTCGATCAGAGCGAGATCTTCAAGAAGGTCTACGAAGAAGAGTACGGCGTTTTCGGAGGCGATCCCTTTGCGGCCATGATCGGGGACTACGAATTTGACAAGAGCCCCATGGACATGGAGCTGCTGGCCAAGATGTCCAACGTCGCGGCTGCCGCCCACGCGCCATTCCTGACGGCCGCCTCAGCGGGGATGCTCAATCTGGAGAGCTTCACCCGGCTGGGCCGGATCCGCGATATTGCCAAGGTCTTCGACACCACCGCCTACGCCAAGTGGAGGTCTTTTCGCGACAGCGACGACTCCCGCTATGTCGGTTTGGCACTGCCCCACATCCTGATGCGAATGCCCTACGGATCGGAGACGAATCCGGTGGAGGCCTTCAACTTCGAAGAGGATGTGGACGGCAGGGATCACAGCAAGTACCTGTGGGGCAATGCAGCCTATGCACTGGGCACCCGCCTGACCGAAGCCTTCGCCAAATACAACTGGTGCGCGGCCATCCGGGGCGTCGAAGGAGGAGGGCTGGTGGAGGACCTGCCCGTCCACAACTTCGAGACCGACGAAGGGGACGTGGCCATGAAGTGCCCCACCGAAATCGCCATCACCGACCGGCGCGAAAAAGAGCTGGCAGACTCGGGCTTCGTCCCGCTGGTCCATTGCAAGGGCACCGACTACGCCGCCTTCTTCAGCGTCCAGTCGGCCCAGAAAGCGCGCCTTTACGACAAGGATGCCGCCAACGCCAACGCCCGCTTGTCCACCCAGCTGCCCTACATCCTGGCCGTCTCGCGCTTTGCCCACTACCTCAAGGCGATGATGCGCGACAAGATCGGCAGCTTTATGAGCCGCAGCCAGTGCGAGACTTTCCTCAACAACTGGATCGCCCATTACACCATCGCCGACGATGATGCGCCTCATCCGGTCAAGGCTCGCAAGCCCTTGCGGGAAGCGCGCGTCGATGTGGTCGAAGTGGCCGGAAAGCCCGGCGCCTATCGGGCAGTTGCTTTTATGAGACCCCATTTTCAGCTGGATGAACTGACTGTTTCGCTGCGTCTGGTGGCTGATTTGCCGCCGCCGGCAAAATGATCGGGTCAAAAATCTCCGTTTTTGGCCCCAATTGACATTTGCTTATTTTTGCCAATAGCCAAATCAGGAGGAAGATGACACATGGGTATGGAAATTTTTCTGAAGATCAGCGGCGTGGACGGCGAGTCCAAGGCTCACGGACACGAGGACGAGATCGATGTTCACAGCTTCAGCCTGGGCGCCAGCAATCCCAGCAGTGTTGGGACCGGCGCCGGGTCGGGCGCCGGGAAGGTCGATATCAGCAGCCTGTCGATTCAAAAGGAGGTTGATCTGGCCAGCGCCAAGCTCTTTCAAAAGTGCTGCGACGGCACCCACTTCGATGAAGCGACGCTTTGTGTCCGGGAAGCCGGCGGCGATTCTCCGCTCGAATACTACGTGGTCAAGATGAAACAGGTCTTTATCGACAGCGTCAACTGGGGGGGCGCCGCGGCCGGACCCAAGCCCGGGGAATCGCTGACCATATCTTTTGCTGAGATCCAGATCGACTACACGGCGCAAACAGAGACAGGCGCCGCTGGAAAGACCGGCCAGGGCTCCTGGAACCTCAAGACCAACAAGGCTGCCTAAAAACGCTCGGCCGGGGATACGAAAACGGACTGAAGTTGCATCAAGGCGCCGCGCTGACGGAGCCGGGGCCAGGCTCCGCCAGCGCGGATGCAAACAGTGTTTACCCTTGCGCAGCCAGAGCCGGTTTGTGGGTTTCGGGCTCTGCCTTGCAGGCCCATCTCAGGAGGGGAGTGCTGCCATCGTGCGCTCCTAAGCGTGCTGCATCATGAAAGCAGAAAAGCTCTTTCGGGCCGGCCAACTCGACGAGGCCATTCAATCGCTCACTGCCGAGCTGCGCGACTTGCCCACCGACCGCAAGCGGCGCACCTTCCTTTTCGAACTCCTTTGCTTCGCCGGCCAGTTCGAACGGGCTGAAAAACAGCTGGAAGTGCTGGCACGAGGGGGCGAGAAGTCGATGGTGGGCGCCATGCTCTACAAGTCGGCGCTGCATGCCGAGAAAACCCGCAGCCGGCTCTTCGAGGAGAAAGACTATCCCGGCTCGCCTTCGGACCGGCCGACGGGGGTGGCGGCCACGCTCAACGGCAAGCCAGTCCTTTCACTGTGCGATGCCGATCCCCGCATCGGCAACAGGCTGGAGGTTTTCGCAGCCGGCGACTACATGTGGATTCCCCTGGAGCATGTGGCCGGCATCGAAGCCCAACCTCCCCGGCGGCTGCGCGACCTGCTCTGGGTTCCAGCCCAGCTTCAGGCCGGGCCGGAACTGAAGGACCAGGATCTTGGCGAGGTGCTGCTGCCCGCCCTTTCGCCGCTGTCCTGGCAGCACCCGGATGACGCCGTGAGGCTGGGCCGGGTCAGCGAGTGGTGCCGGGAGGAGGATGGCGATGAACTTCCTTTCGGGCAAAAGATGCTGCTGGTCGACGGCGAGGAATTCCCCTTTCTGGAGATCCGCAAGCTGGAAATCACACCCGCCTCGGCCCCGGCTTGACCGCCATGTCATTACCCGACAACATTCTTGAACCCTTCACCGGCGACAATCCAAGCGGCGAAGACCTCTACTATTCCGACCTCTACGACGAGATCAAAGAGGCTCGCAGGCAGGAGGATTCCGGGCCTGCCGGGGTTTGGGAGCATGAAATCAAAGAGTTCGAGCCCGGACTGGTGATCCGCCTGGCCACCGAAGCGCTCACGGAAAAATCCAAAGACCTTCAAATCGCGGTTTGGCTGACCGAAGCGCTGACCGTGCGCGATTCCCTGGCAGGGCTCGTCGAAGGCCTGGATTTGATCCGGGCCCTGATCGACAACTTCTGGGAGACCCTCTATCCGGCCATTGAGGACGACGACCTGGAGTTCAGGGCTGCTCCCCTGGATTGGCTGGGCAGCTATCTGGAGCCCTCCAAGTCGTCTTCACCGACCCTGGCTGTCAAGAGGATCGCCATCGCCAACGACGATCTGAGCTGGATCGATTACGAGGCCTCGCGGCTGCTGGGCTACGAAAAAGACTGCACCACGGACGAAAAAAAGAGGCTCCGCAAGGAAGGCCTCGAGGCCGGCAAGATCGCTCCCGAAGATGTCGATGAGACAATCGACAAGACCCACAAGGATTTCTACAAGATACTCTCCGCCGAACTGCAGGCCGCCAGAGAGTCTTTGCAGGCATTGGACGAGCTGTGCGAGGAGAAGTTCGAAGACGTTGCACCCAGTTTCCGGCTGCTCAGGACCACCCTGGAGGAAATTCAAAACCGAATCGGCATCATCCTCAAGGAGAAGCTGGAAAAGGATCCCGATCCGGTTGAAGTCGAAGAGCCGCAAGAAGAGGAGGCGGTTGAAGAGGAGGAAGGGGAGGAGCTGGAGGCGGCCGAGGGCCGGGATGCTGCCGAACCCGCCATTTCCGCAGGGAAGCTGCTCTCGGGCGAACCCGCCAACAAGAAGGAAGCCATCGGACATCTTGTAGCGGTTGCCGCTTACTTGAGGCGCACCGAACCGGCAAGCCCCGTTCCCTACCTGGTCCTAAGGGCCATCCGCTGGGGGGAGCTCCGCTCATCGGGCCAGCAGATCAACGCGTCCCAGTTGGCAGCCCCCTCGACCTCAGTCCGATCGGCCTTGAAACGGCATGCGGGCGCGGGACGCTGGAAGGAGGTGCTGGACACCGCCGAGGCCGCTATGGGAGAGGCCTGCGGGCGAGGCTGGCTGGATTTGCAGCGCTATGCCATCCAGGCCTGCAAGGAACTGGGCTACAGCTCGGCCGCCGAGGCCATCCGCTCGGCCCTGAAGGCGCTGTTGGCCGATTACCCTCAACTCCCCGACCAAACCCTTTTGGACGATACGGGGGCCGCCAACCCCGACACCATCCGCTGGCTGCAAAACGATTTGAACGGCGCCGGGGAAGAAGCGGAAGCCAAGCAGGAATAACGAATTCGCCGGATCCGGAATGAAATGGCAAAACGTAATACCGCCAGGCCAGTTCAATTGTCGGTGCTGGACCGGCTTCTTGACGACGACCCCAAGAACTCCCGCGAAGCGCCCCTTAGCCGGGCCCAGTCGGTTCGCATGCTGAAGCAGTCGATCGCCCGCGATCTCGAATGGCTGCTCAACACCCACAGATCGATTGAAGAGGTCCGAGACAGCGACTTGTTGCTGGAAAGCTCGCTGTACAACTACGGCCTGCCCGACATCACATCATTCAACCGCAGATCGTCCCAGGACAAGAAAAGCCTGCTTCGCCTGCTCGAAAGCGCCGTCTCCACTTTCGAGCCTCGCCTGGAAGGGGTCCGGGTCAGCCCGCAAGAAGGGGATGACGACAGGCCTCGGCTCCGATTTACCATCGAAGGCTTGCTGCTCATCGAGCCTTCTCCCGAACTGGTCACATTCGACACCTTCGTCGAAGTGGGCAGCGGCGAATGCACCGTCGAGGAAGATTGAATTGCGCGACGAACTGAAGACCTATTACGAACTGGAGCTGAAATACATCCGCCAAATGGGGGCCGAGTTCGCCGAAAAATACCCCAAGATCGCCGCACGGCTGCGGCTGGAGCCCAACCGCTGCGAGGACCCTCACGTAGAACGCCTGCTGGAAGCCTTCGCATTTCTGGCGGCCCGCGTCCATCTGAAGATCGACGACGAGTTCCCCCAGATCACCCACGCCCTGTTGGACGTGCTCTACCCGCATTTCATCCGGCCGATTCCCTCCATGACAGTGGTCCAATTCCACCAGGATCCCGAACAAGGGCAGCAGACCGCCGGAATGGAGATCGATCGCGGCGCCATGCTCTACTCCCGTCCCGTGGACGGCGTTCCCCTCAAGTTTCGAACCTGCTACGACACCACGCTTTGGCCCCTTTCGGTGCAAGCTCTTGAATGGACTACGCCCGACCGGCTCAAGCCGCCTGTGAAGTCGTCCAAGGCGGTGGCGGCCCTGCGCCTTCAGCTAAGCTGCTTTCCGGATGTGTCCCTGGACTCACTGGGGATGGACTCGCTTCGGCTATACATCGATGCGGACAGCAATCTGGCCAATATCCTCTATGAACTGCTCTGCAACAACTGCTTCGAAATCCTGTTGCGCAACGGCGCCGTTCCCAAGAAGCTGAAGACCGTTTCCCGGCCCAGCCAAATCCTGCAGCCGGTGGGCTTTGAGGAAAACGAGGCCATCTTGCCTTATCCCAAGCGCTCCTTTATCGGATACCGCCTGCTGCAGGAGTACTTCACATTTCCCGAGAAGTTTTTCTTCTTCGACCTGATCGGGCTGGATGAAGTCTTCAAGCAAGGCTTCACCGATCAGGCGGAGATCCTCTTTCTCCTTTCGCGCTTCGAACTGCCCGACCGCCAGCGCTCCATCGAACTCGGCCTCTCTGAAAAGACCTTCCGGCTGGGCTGCACTCCCGTGGTCAACCTGTTTCCTCAAGTTGCCGACCCGATTTCGCTCAGTCATCAGCGCTTTCAGTATCCGGTGGTCCCCGACGCCCGCCGAAGGACTTCGACCGAGGTTTTTTCCATCGACAAGGTGACCGGCACCACCGATTCAGGAGAGGCCATCCGCTACGAGCCTTTCTACTCCTACCGGCATGGTGCCGAGCGCAGCAGCGGCAAGGCCTTCTGGTACGCCAGCCGCAAGCCCTCGCAGCTCAAGAACGACCAGGGCTCCGAAGTGGACCTGACGCTGGTCGACCTGTCCGGCCGCCCGGTCGAGCCCGACGCCGAATCCCTCTCATTGCGGGTGACCTGCACCAACCGCGACCTTCCGTCCCAAGTCGCTTTCAGCGGCGAGGAAAGCCACTTCGAACTGGAGGGAGGAACCGGAATCCAACGCATTGTTGCACTCATGGAACCCACCAAGCCCCTGCGCCCCCCGATGCGCAGGGATGCCTTCTGGCCCATGATCTCGCAGCTTTCCCTCAACTACCTCTCCCTGGTCCGCGAAGGGAAAGAGGCCCTTCAGGAAATCCTCCGCCTTTACAATTTCAACCGCTCAGAGCACCTTGAAAAGCAGATCCTGGGCATCCGGAAACTGGAGAGCGACCGCCACTTCGCCCGAATGATCTCCGAAAACGGCATCACCCTGGCCCGCGGGACTCAGGTCGATATCGAGTTTGACGAGGATGAATTCTCGGGAGGCGGAGTCTACCTGTTCGCCAGCGTCATTGAGCGCTTTTTAGGAATGTATGTCTCGTTGAACAGCTTCAGCCAACTCGTCGCCCACAGCAGGCAAAGGAAGGAGCCCCTCAAAAAATGGCCGCCAAGAGCCGGAGAGACGATATTGATGTGAGCCCGGATCCGGGCGGCATCGAGGCTGCCCTGTTTGAGGATCCTTGGCACTTCCAGTTTTTCCAGGCTGTTCGCCTGCTCGAACTCATGGACTCCACTGCCGGCTCTGTGGGACGCTTTCACCGCCCCTCCGATGAGGCGGCCCGCTTCTGCGCCCACGTCTCGCTCGAATTCCCGGCCAGCCAGATCCAGGAACTGGAACCTGCCAAAAACGGGCAGCCCCCTCGCATGACGGTCAATTTCATGGGATTGATCGGCCCCCTGGGCGTGCTTCCCACCGTGGTCACCGAGCTGGTGCAAGAGCGCGTCCTGTTCAAGCGCGACCGCACGCTGCGCGACTTTTTCGACCTCTTCAATCACCGCATGATCTCGCTCTTTTACCAGGCCTGGGAAAAGTACCGTTTCAGCGTGGCATTTGAGCGTGCAGCCAGAGCCCGCCAGCAACGTCAAGCCGAACCAAGGGACGGCAAAGGGAAGAAGGACCGCCTGGCACAGCACATCCTCGACCTGATCGGCCTGGGGCTGATGCCCCTTCAGGAAAGAAGTGGGCAGGTAGAGGACGAATCGCTGGTCTTTTACGGGGGGCTTTTCAGTCAGCACCCTCCGGCAGCCGCCAACCTGCGGGCCCTGATCAGCGATTATTTCGGGGTTCCGGTCCGGGTCCGGCAGTTCGTCGGATCCTGGTACCCCCTGGACGAAGAGACTCAGTTCTGCATGAGCGACCAAGCCGGCCCCTCGCAGCAGTTGGGGATGGGCGCCGTAGTGGGCGATGAAGTTTGGGACCAGCAGTCGACCGTGCGCATTCAGCTGGGGCCGCTGAGCCTGGAGCAGTACCTGGACTTCCTGCCCGAAGGCGCCGCCTTCCCCAAGCTTTGCCATCTGACCCGCCTGTTCTGCAACGAGATCGACTTTGAAGCGCAGCTGATCCTCAAGCAGGAAGAAACGCCCGATTGCGAACTGGGCTGCGAGGGCGCGTCTGCGCCTCGTTTGGGATGGGTCACCTGGGGCAAGAGCCGTCCCATGGACCGGGATCCGGCAGACACCATTTTAAAGCTCCGTCCCCCCGAGGAGCCGAAGCCTTTAATGGGAAAGGTCGTTTGAAGGGATTGGGTAGCGGTCTGGTTCGAGGGGGTCGGAACAGGGAACAAGGAACATGGAACAAGGAAGAGAGCAGATGGTGCTCATCCAGACAGTCAATCCCTTCCCTGTTCCGTGTTCCGTGTTCCGTGTTCCACATGCAACGGGACCCAGAACTGCAAAAGCTATAATTAAAACAACACCAATGTTTGGAGCCGCTCATGTCAGTCAACCTGAAATCTCTGATCGGTAAACTTAATCCGCCCACTCGAAAAGGGCTGGAAAACGCGGCCGGATTGTGCCTTTCGCGGACTCATTACGACGTTGAGATCGAGCACTTTCTGCTCAAGCTGCTCGACGACCCGGAAGGCGACCTGGCTCGGATTGCCGGCCATTTCGGGGTGGACGCTTCGAGGTTGACGGGCGAGCTGGAGCGGAGCCTGGATCAGCTCAAGTCCGGCAATGCCCGCACGCCCGCCTTCAGCCCCACCCTGGTCCAGATGCTGACCGGCGCATGGACAACCGGCTCGATCGACTACGACGCCGGTCAGATCCGATCGGGGTTTGCCATCCTGGCTCTGGCAACCGAAGACAAGCTGGTGCGGCTGATGCGCGATGTCAGCCGGGAATTCCAGAAGATCGACGCCAAGGCCTTGAAAGAGGATTTCCTGAACATCGTGGCCGCCTCGCGCGAGAATCACCTCACGGCCTCCTCCGATGCCATCGCGCCCGGCGACTTGCCCAAGGTTGCAGGCGGCAAGACGCCCAACCTCGACCAGTACACGGTCAACCTGACCCAGAACGCCCGCCAGGGCGCCATCGACCCCGTTTTGGCCCGCGACTCCGAGATCCGGCAGATGGTCGACATCCTGACCCGCCGCCGCCAGAACAATCCCATCCTCACCGGAGAGGCGGGCGTGGGCAAGACGGCCGTCGTCGAAGGGTTCGCCTTGCGGGTGGCCCAGGGAGACGTCCCGCCTCCGCTCAAGAACATCGAAGTCCATTCGCTGGACCTGGCCCTGCTGCAGGCGGGTGCGGGCATCAAGGGCGAATTCGAAAACCGCCTCAAGGGCCTCATCGAGGAAGTGAAGTCATCGGCCAAGCCGGTCGTCCTTTTCATCGACGAGGCTCACACCATGATCGGCGCCGGCGGTACGGCCGGGCAGGGCGACGCGGCCAATCTGCTCAAGCCCGCCCTGGCGCGGGGCGAGTTGAAGACCATCGCCGCCACCACTTGGTCGGAATACAAGAAGTACTTCGAAAAAGACGCCGCCTTGTCGAGGCGATTTCAAGTGGTCAAGATCGACGAGCCCAGCGAGGCCCAGTGCATGATCATGATGCGCGGCATCGTCCACATCCTCGAAAAGCACCACAAGGTGCGCATCCTCGACAACGGGCTGGCAGCCGCCGTGCGCCTTTCCAACCGCTATCTGGCCGGTCGCCAGCTGCCCGACAAGGCAGTCAGCGTACTGGACACCGCCAGCGCTCGGCTTGCTCTGGGGCAATCGTCCGTCCCCTCGGCTTTGGAGGAACTGAACCGCCGACTGCAGGATCTGGAAGTTCAAGGCCGCATCCTGCAGCGTGAAAGCGCGGTCGGCACCGATCATGCGGAACGATTGAAGGCCATCGGCGAAGAGACCCAAGCCGCTCAGCGCCGATTGGCTGAAACTCAGGCCCGCTACGAAAAGGAAAAGGAATTGGTGGAGCAGATCCGTCAGGTGCGCGAGCAACTGGAAGCCGGCTCGCAGGCGTCCGAATCCCCGGAGAATGGAAACGGGGAGCCCGATACCCGACGGGCCCGATTGCTGGCCAAGATCGGAAGGCTCAACACCGAACTGGACGAGCTTCAGGGCGACTCTCCCCTGATCGGCGTCTGCGTCGATGCCAACATCGTAGGCGAGGTGATCTCGGCCTGGACGGGCATTCCGGTGGGGCGCATGCTCAAGGATGAAGTGGCCGCCATCCTGGCTTTGGAGCAAACCCTGGGCCTGCGCGTGCTGGGCCAGGACCACGCCTTGGAGATGATCAGCCAGCGCGTCCGCACCTCGCGCGCCAGCCTGGAGGATCCCACCAAGCCTATCGGGGTATTCCTGCTCATCGGTCCCAGCGGCGTGGGAAAGACCGAAACCGGCCTCACCCTGGCCGAAACCTTGTACGGGGGCGAAACCAACCTGATCACCATCAACATGTCCGAATTTCAGGAAGCCCACACCGTGTCCCTGCTCAAGGGCTCCCCGCCGGGGTATGTGGGCTACGGGGAGGGCGGAGTGCTGACGGAAGCCGTGCGGCGGCGCCCTTACTCGGTGGTGCTGCTGGACGAGGTTGAAAAAGCCCATCCGGATGTGATGGAGCTCTTCTACCAGGTCTTCGACAAAGGCATGATGGAGGATGGCGAAGGTCGCCTGATCGACTTCAAGAACTGCGTTATCCTGTTGACCTCCAACGCGGGAACCGATTCCATGATGTCCCTTTGCGAAGATCCCGAAACCGCCCCCAGCCCAGTGGGGATGGTCCAGGCCATCAAGCCCGAACTGGACAAGATCTTCAAGCCGGCCTTGCTGGGACGCCTGGTCATCGTGCCCTACTACCCGGTCCGCGATGAGGTTCTCAAGCGCATCGCCCAGCTGAAATTGGGCAAGATCCAAAAGCGCCTCCAGGAAAACCACAACATCCAGCTCAACTACGGCGATCAGCTGCTGGACGAAGTGGCGGCCCGCTGCACCGAGGTGGAAAGCGGCGCCCGCAATATCGACAACATCCTCACCAATACCCTGCTGCCCCAGATCTCCACCCACCTGCTGAGCCGCATCGCCGAAGGCCAAACGCTGCGCAACATCGAGGTGTCGGTGAGCGAGGAGGGAGATTTTGAGTACAGCTATGAGTGAGGGCACAGTTCGCGGTTCGCTGTTCGCTGTTCGCAGTTCGCAGTTCGCAGAGCAAGAAAACCGAGACTCCGGAATCCGATTCTCTTGGACTGCGAACTGCGAACTATTGACTGACCAATGCTGACACAGGCCGGACGGATGCTGAAGATCGAGACGCCCTTGGGGGCCGACAAGGTCTTGGTGCGTTCCTTCAGCGGCCGCGAGGAAATCTCCCGCCTGTTCAACTTTCAGATCGAGCTGGTTTCCGAGGACGGCAAGATCGACGCCCAGGACATCGTGGGCAAGAACGTCACCTTCGCCGTGCTGCAGGCGGACGGCTCCACCGAACGTTATTTCAACGGCTACGTCATCCGCTTCGGCCAAAGGCCTTCGCGGGAGCGCCTGCACCGCTATCACGCTGAAGTGGTGCCCTGGCTGTGGTTCCTCACCCGCAGCAGCGACTGCCGCATCTTTCAAAAGAAGACCGTGCCTGACATCGTCAAGGAGGTCTTCGGCCTGTTCGGCTTTTCCGACTTCGACGACTCGGGCATCCAAGGGCAGCACCTGCCCTGGGACTCTTGCGTCCAGTACCGCGAGACGGCCTTCAACTTCATCGCCCGCCTGCTGGAACAGGAAGGCATCTTTTACTTTTTCCGCCATGAAAACGGCAAGCACATCCTGGTGCTGGCCGACCGCAAGAGCGTTCACAAGCCCTGCCCCTACCAGTCCAAGGTGCGCATGGAGCCTGCCCGGGGATCGGGGTTCCATTCGGATGAGGACGTTGTCTCCCACTGGGAGCATCATTACCGGTACCGCTCCGGGAAATGGGCCCAGACGGACTACAACTTTGAAACTCCCAGCACCAGCCTGCTCTCCAACTCTCAGACAGTGGTCTCGCTGCCCAACAACACCAAGTACGAAATCTTCGACTATCCGGGAGAGTATGCCACCAAAGGGGAAGGCAGCAGCCTGACCAAGCTGCGCATGGAAGAGGAGGAGGTGCCTCACGACGCCGTGCAGGGGGCCGGAACCTGCCGCTCCTTCACTCCGGGCGGCAAGTTCACCCTCACTCATCACGAGCGGCGCAGCGAAAACAAGGGCTATGTCATCACCTCGATCAGCCACAGCGCCAGCCAGGGCGGCTTCAGCGCCGATGACGAAGGGCAGCCGGCCCAGTACAGCAACAACTTCAGCTGCATCCCCGACAAGGTCCAGTTCCGCCCGGCCCGCATCACCCCCAAGCCCCTGGTGCAGGGAACCCAGACGGCTGTTGTGGTGGGCCCCAAGGGCGAGGAGATCTACACCGACAAGTACGGGCGGGTCAAGGTGCAGTTCCACTGGGACCGCCTGGGCAAGTACAACGAAAACAGCTCCTGCTGGATCCGCGTCTCGCAGCCCTGGGCGGGCAAGAACTGGGGCGCCGTCTTCAATCCCCGCATCGGCCAGGAAGTGATCGTCGACTTTCTGGAAGGCGACCCCGACCGTCCGCTCATCGTGGGGCGCGTCTACAACGCCGAGCTGATGCCGCCCTACACCTTGCCGGCCAATCAGACCCAAAGCGGATTCAAGTCGCGCAGCAGCAAAAAGGGCGGCACGGCCAACTTCAACGAAATCCGCTTCGAGGACAAGAAAGGCAGCGAGCAGATTTTCATCAACGCCGAAAAGGACATGGACGAACGAGTCGAAAACGATTCGCGCGAATGGGTGGGCAACGACCGCCACCTGATCGTCAAAAACGACCAGAAAGAGCTGGTCGAAGGCGACAAGCACCTGCATGTCAAAGGCGAGCAGATGGAGAAGGTCGACAAGGACATGTCGCTGACCGTGGGCGGCGACCGGCACGAGAAGACTAACAAGAACTATGCCCTGGACGCCGGCAAGGAGATCCACTTCAAGGCCGGCCAAAAAGTGGTCGTCGAGGCCCGCTCGCGCATTTCGCTCAAGGTGGGCGGCAACTTCGTCGACATCGGCACGGGCGGGGTCACCATCAAGGGCACCATGGTCCGCATCAACAGCGGCGGCATGGCCGCCTCAGGCAGCGGATCCAGCCCCAAGAGCCCGGCCAAGCCCGATACGGCAGACGACGGAAGCAAGGGAACGAAGATGTAGGGAGAAGGCTGGAGGCGGCGGATGAGGCCGGAAGGATGGGGCCGTGTCTTGGATTTCGATTTTGCTGAAAAACACAAGGCCACCGCCGGGCTTGTCCCGGTGGAGCCCGTGATTAGAAACCAGAACGAGCCAGAG
>JANQFM010000595.1 GCA_028277865.1 Acidobacteriota bacterium | reverse complement strand
CACATTTGAGTCAAGTTTTGCCACCGAGGCACAGAGTGCACAGAGAAGAATCAGAATGGCCCTCTGATCTCTGTGTCTCGGTGTCTCTGTGGCTTCCAGCCGCTTTGCGGCTTGGCGCGAAACTCCCCGATTTCGTTGAGGACGTTCCAGATGTTGCGTTCGGCGCGGATCCAAAGGCGCATCAGGTCCATGGTGAACCGATATCGAGTCTGATCGCGGTCCAGCACCGATCTTTCACGCAAGGCCTCCAGGGTCATTCGGACTTGGGTTCCGTCCAAGTGGCTGCCCACACGATCCGGCAGGGAACTCAGCAGGCGTTCGGTGCGTTGGGGAGGCAGGAAGACGTCCGAGCGCTTGAGCAAGGTGGCCAGAGCCGACAGGATGAGTTTTTCGGAATCGCTGAAGGCACTCCATCGGTAAAGCAGCTGGGGAGGCGGATTCTCCAGCACACGCCGGACGGCCTGCTGGCAGGCGGAGGGGCTGGCCACCGCGCTGCGGCGTTCGTTGAGGACGTCAACCAGAGTCTGGCCCAGCAACTGGGTGAAGAAGGGATTTCCCCGCGCCAGCCGCCAAAGGCTGTCCAGCGTACCGGTTCGGAACTGGACTCGGCCCTGCAAGGGAATGGCCAGCAAGTCGCGGGCGTCCGAGCGGGACAGGAAGCTGATTTCGCGAAAAGTGGAATGAGACAGCAGCCTTTCCCAGGGGCTGCCCGCCTGAAGAGGGCGCGAGCCGGTCAGAATCAGGCTGAGGCGGGCGAAGCGCTCCAGAAGGCTGTTCAGGTAGGGATAAACCTCGCTGCTCAACTTGCTCCGTTCTACTTTGCTGTCGATCAGCTCATACTCATCGATCAGCAGGAGAAGACGGGGGAATCCCTCCTGCTGCAAGAGCGACTCAAAGTAGGCGGTCAGCGACAAGTAGTCCTCAATGGAGCGGTTGACGTCAGGCGGCCATCCGGCCTGCTCGATGCTTTGCTCTATCGTCCGAACCACCTCCCGCACGAACTCCCGGTCGTCGTTGACGACCAAGCCCTGCATGTCCAGGAAGACGGGAAGGAATTCCTCGCCCAGCCGACCGTTCAGGATCTGGTACAGGATCGATGTTTTGCCGGTTCGCCGGTCTCCGCACAAGACAATGACGCAGCCTTCCCGTTCATTGAGCAGGCGGCGGCGAATGAATTCAAACTCCTCTTGCCGCCCGAAGAACATCTGCTCCGACCGCACCGGATTGCCTACGATGAAGGGATTGGCGAGTGGATGGAATCCGCCTTCCTCTCCAGCCGGAGCCAGCGCAGAATGGAACTCGGCCTGCGGGCCTTGAAGAGCCTCGAACCGCTCCTGGACATAGCTGCCGGCCCAGCTTCGCAAGGGCAGTGAGACGGCCAAGGCAGCCATCCCGGCCAAGGCAACTGAAAATGGATTGAGCGAATTCTCGTCTGCAAACCCGAAGGAAGCGGCAGTGTGGACAAGGAAGAAGACGTTTACCGTACCAGTGCCGGCCAATGAGTAGACGAGCAGCCTCTGAAAGCCCAATCCGATCTCGAAAAAGCTCTCTTTGAGGAGGGCGACGGCCAGCGAGAGGGGGAAGAGGGGCAACAGGATGTCGGCCAAGTCGAGCAGGTATGCAGGCAGCTGGGCCGATCCGACAGCGGCGATCAGCCGCGGCAGCCCGCCGGCCAGGCTGCCGATCAACACGACGCGCAGACGATTTTTCTCAGCGCCGGTCAGCGAATAGCGATATTGGCGCGACAGAACATAAAGGCCCAGCAGGAAACCGACCGGTATGGGCAGGATGGCCACCATCCCGATCGCGTTCTCCGGATCGAGACGGGGTACGAAGAGCACCAGGGTCACAGGCAGGTAAATCCAAAGCTGAAGCGAAGGGTGCTCTTCGACCCAGCGGCTGGTGACGGGGAAGGTGAGGGCGAAATGGACAAAAACAAAGGGAAAGAGGGTGATCAGCAGTGTCCAGGCCACCTCCAATGCCCAGCCTGCGGTTGCGCCGACTCCGGCCAGGGTTCCGATCTCGGAGGGGTTGATGCGACCGAAGAGCGCCGCCAGCGACAGGAGCATCAGGCAGGCCACCAATGCCGGCCTGTCACGGGATGCCAACCATCCGATCACGCCGCTCAGCACGACCAGAACCATCGAAAACCAAGCCTGGGTTGCAGTCAGTTCGCCGCGCAGCAGCGAGAGGCAAAGCACGCCTCCGATCAATGCCAAAGCTCCGATCAAGAAAGCCAGTGCAATTTTGCCTATGTTCATGGCGGCTCCCCAGATCCTCTCCACCCAATTCCCACAGTGTGACACAGGCACCCCTGCCTGTGATTGAGGCTTGCGGCCCAGGGGATTCGGCTCCGTCCTGGCTGCCAATTCAAACGGGAAGCTTGCCCACCGGCTGTCCGAGGCCATATGATCGAACTCAAGAGGCTCAAGGACCGTCTGGAATAGGAAGCTGTTACAACCGCGGCAAAGGCGAGGGCCAGATCATGAAAAGTCCCTTTTGGAGCCCGATCGCAATGGTCGTTTGGCTCGCATGCATGTTCGAACTCCTTGCCATTGCCCTGCATGCCCAGCAAACTGATCCCTTGGAAACTTTAGTTCTGAGAGGGCAGCAGGCCGTCTACCGGCTTGACTTTGAGGAAGCCGGCCGGACTTTTCGACGCCTCATGGAACAGTATCCCGATCACCCGGCCGGCTATGGGATGTACACCAATGTAGCCTTGAACCAGTTGCTCTTCGCTGCCAAGAACCTGGCTCTGGACGATTATGCGACGCCGACTCCCTTTTTCAGGCAGGCCACCTACAAACCCATCGGCCCGGCCCGCCAACGCTTCGAGAAGAGCGTCGACCGCCTCATCCAGGTCTGCGACCGCCGCCTGGAAAGCAATCCCCGCGACGCCTTGGCCCTTTACTTCAAGGGGTTTGCCTACGAAAACCTGGCCAGCGAGGCTCTGGCAGTTCGAAAGGCCACAGGATCTGCCCAAAACCTGGGCAAGAAGGCCCGCAACTTTCATGAGCAGGCACTGCAGATCGACCCCAGCCTGGTAGATGCCAACACCAGCATCGCCGTCTACGAATTCGCCGCCGCCACCCTGCCTTGGAACATCAAGTGGCTGGCTTTTCTGCTGGGGTATCGAGGCAACAAGGCGCGGGCGTTGGAACGCTTGAACACAGTGGCTGAAAAAGGGCTTTATCGCAAACTGGATGCACAGGTCCTGCTGGCCTTGCTGCACGCCTGGAAGGGGGAGCCTCAAGAGGCTGTGACAATCTTCAACCGGCTCAGGCAGCAATTCCCCCAGAACTTCCTTTCCGACATCAACCTGGCCGCAATTTACCAACTACGCCTGGATGACCACCGCTCGGCGCTGGGGGTCTACCGTCAGCTAATACGAAATATCGGGCAGAAAGCTCCCGGCATTCAGGCGGGCGAGGTGCATTACCGGATGGGCAAGACCCACATGAAGCTGGGCCAGATCAACCAGGCCATCCGCGCCTTCGAAAAGGCCGTCGAAGCGCCCTGCGCCGAATTGGAAACCCTCCCGCTGGCACACTACCAGATCGCCCGGATCCACGAGCAAAAAGGCGAACTGGAAACGGCCCTTGAGCACTATGAGGCCGTTCTGGAATACCCTGGGCCGGAGCGAGTTTTGGCAAAGGAGCTCCGTGCAGCGCGCCGAAAGATTCGACCCTGATAGGTGCCGATTCAGCTAGCCTCAACAGATGCCGAGGCAGAGCGTTTCTGCACAGGTCTGGGGTGGATCGCAGGTACCGCATTCGGTCGGAAAGGCTACGTGCTGGGTTGTGCAGGTCAGTTCCTGATGCCAGGTGCATTCGTCAGCATCCGTAAAGCGCTCGCAGTCCTGTGAGCAAAAGGCGCCAGCAGAACCACCGCCTCCGCACAGCCCCCAACAGTCCGTATACCCTGTCAACTCCCTGAAGGCGTAGACAGTCCCCTGTTGCTTGCCGACGGGCTGGGGGGTCGTGTCGAAAGAATCGACTTTGAGTTCCTCGAGGTCAAGCACGATTTTCTTCATGGAATCCTCCTACCAACAAAGCTTGGGTCAACTAGCCCGGATTTCTCACGGGTTGCCTGCTGCGGAGCCGCGATCATCCGCCCTGACTGCGTTGCGCTACCTCGGCCTGCTCGACGAACAGTACATACAACTGCGCGGCCTCGGTCGCGACGCCTGACCAGGACGGCGCTTTCGGCTCCTCGCTACGGCCGAAAGAATCGAAATCACTTCTGCAGAATCGAGTAGCTGATCCACTGGATTGAGCATTCTTATTTTTTCTATCACAGATTGCAATTTCTAGTCAAATATTAATTGATTAATGATACTGCTTATAAAGAATGTGGATTATTAGTCCTTGGATTGCCGATACCTGACAATGCCTGAGAGGGACGCTTTAAGCAGCAATTCTTCGATGCTTGCCTTCCATTTCTCATCTGGAACCGGCCCCTGGAGAGGCGGGAGAGAGCGGCGGATTACGCCAGGGATGTCAGCTCCCCGAACAGGATCTTCCAAAAGGCGCAGAACGGCTGCGGTGAAGTCATCGACCTTCTGAAGATGGATCCAATTGCGCCTGCGAAAGAGAAGGTGATGGCAACCGCTTGGATCTGGAAGATTTGGGCGGCTTTCTCTTAGCCATTCCGTCCAGTCTCGTTCGGTCGAAACGATTCTCGTCCAGCGGTTCAACGTCCATTCGACGTCCCTCCAGTCAGGCGGAGTGGCAGTTCTTCTCAGCAGACCCTCCAACAATTCCTCCGTGAAATCATCCATGGCCAGGGTTAATTCGAAGGCAATCCGTTCAGGCCGAAAGGCATCTTCGAGCAGGGGCTTGATTATGGGATGCGGCTCGGATTCAATCCGTTCCTTGAGATGCCGGAAGGTCTGATGAGCATCCAGGAGTCGCGTCCAGATTCCATTCAAAGAACCCTGCAGAGCCGGGAATCGCGACTGGGCAAATCGCTCGATGACCCCCACGGTCGTTGGGAAGTAGGCTTCAAGGTAGCGGCGGTGCGGTTTGTTGCATCCCTGCGGGTCCGTCTTGAAGCCACCGGCCTTCTTGCCGGGGTGCACGAGAAGCAGCAGTGAGGGAGTTCCCGGAGAGAACAGCCTGAGATAAAAGTAGCCGATCCCTGCTTCGCCGAGCATCAAGCTGGGATCGGAGACTTGATCGACTGTGCCGCATGGCCATCCCAAGCCGGAAAGCTCAAAGTCCTGCCGGGCTTGCAGTGCACAGGCCTCGACCCGGTTCCGAAAAGCGGCCTCCCCCAAGATTTCGGCAGCCCAGATGAGAGTCTCGCCGTTGCCAGCCTGGCCGTGGCAAAGCGAATAGTTCATGTCGGTCTGCAGGGATCGTTCAGCTGTGCGGGAAGCGGCGAGGGCATCCTCTCGGAATACCGGATCTTGCAGAATCTGGTAGGCACGTATTCGGGTGAGCCCGATCCCGGGCGCCCCGTGACACCAGGCCGATGCAAAGCCGAGTGGCTTGGGCAGTGGATTCCTGGCCCGCTGCCCTTGTTTCAGTCCACTGAGACGCCCTCGTGAAAATAGCGTTCCCAACATTTGATGACGAAAATCGGGCCAATTCTCCATCTGCCCGTTAAAATGCTGGTTTTCGTAGGCGAATGCCTGCCTGGCGGCGTAGAGAAAGCGAGCCTCTCCCGAGTCCACGTACAGTTCGAGCAGCGCATGCCCGAAGCCGGCGGCACCGTGTGCGAGTCCGGTCAGGTTGCGGATGCAGGCAGGAGAGACTTCCCATGACCAGCCGACCGGTTCCGGTCGAGCTGTCTTGATGAGGTGATCACCAAGGTGATGGGCCATGCGGCGAATCCACTTCTTTTCCAAATGGGCGGCTAGATTGAGCAAGGCCGGGATCGCTCCGGCCGCACCCGCAAGGAAATCGAGGCGGCGGTCTTCCCGCTCCTTGCCCTGAAGAGAGGCGAGAATCTCCTGGGCCTGTTTTACGAAATCCGCCTGGCCCAGAATCTGGCCTGCCACGGCGGCTGCAAATGCCACACCCACCCTGCCGGCGTAGAATCCGAATGCATTGGGGGAGAATTCGTCGATCTGATCCAAGGCGTGACGGACGGCAGCTTCGATGACCGGTGTGAGGGTCTCTTTGCGAGTGTGCCAGTAAAGCCGGGCCAGGAAAAGAGAGATGCCGGCGGTTCCTTGGTAGATGCCACCGGATGCTGCCTGTTCTCTGGGGCGGGGCGGACCGGTTTCTGTGAGTTGGGGTGTGATGACTTTCCAGCTGCATTTGCGGTCGTTCCACACCGCATTCTCGATCAGCCGGTCGCCAATCCTCTCGGCCGTGTCCAGAAAAGCGTTCCTAACTGGCATGACAGCAAATCAACAGTTGCTACGATCTGCACCTAGCCACCTCAAAAGACCTCTTTTCTTGAGGAGGCTCTGCAATTCCCTCCTGAGTTCTTCGGTATCTGCCGGGCGTTTTTTGGGGTCTTTCTCCAGCATTTTGCGGACTGTTCGGTCCAGCCGGTCGGCGTTTTCGAGATTGTACAGCCCCAGGTAGGG
>JANQFM010000505.1 GCA_028277865.1 Acidobacteriota bacterium | reverse complement strand
CGCACTTTGCGCATCGAAAAGCACCCTCAATGGCCCAAACAGCACTATGTCCTCAGTCCAAACTTCTCCACTTAAAAACGGGAAGTTATTTTTGAGCGAACCCTAAGCTCTTGAAACTCTTGAACCAGAGTTGCGAGAATGTGGGCACCTCTTTTCCGGTTTAGGTTGGAACTCTCATTGCAGTTCCCATCCCGGTGCCAGTCGGCGGGCGTGCTTTTCCAGGCGGGTGAGGAGCTTTTCCGCTTCCTGCAGCTGGCGGACGGCACGTGGCCAGTCGGAAGGAGGGTCGCCGACGCCTTCGATGAGGGCGGTGACGCGGTCCAGAAGGGGGCGGGGGGCGTAGCGCTGCAGGCCTTGGCCCTCGAATTCGGTCAGGCGGCGGGGCAGGCTGCGCCGGTAGTGCTGGACCTGCCTCTGATGACGGTAAAAAGAGTCGCGAAATGCCTGGCCCCGTTCGACCGCCTTGTGCAGCTTGGAGAGAAGGAGAAGCGGGTCTTGGATGCCCTGGAAGCTGTCGTCCTCGAACAAGCTCTTCAGGTGCTGGCTGCGCCGGTCCTGGCCGTAGGGAAGGCTTCCGGGCAATGCCTTTAAGTCGTCGCGGATTTCCCGGCGCTGGCCCTGCAGTTGGTCGATGGCTTCATAGAGGGCGGCGTCAGCACGGTCGCGGGCATTCCGGGCCTCTTCCAGGCAGGCTAGATGCGATTCCAATTCGTCGCCTTGGGGAAGCTCGGATTGAAGGTTTTGGACCTCTGCTGACCCTTGCAAAGGCTGCAAAGCGGAAGCCACGTCTTGGCAGTGGCTGCCCAATTCATCGATCTGTTTGCGGCATTCTTCAACCAGACGCTGCTGCTGCTCGTCCATGAGGCTGGAAAGAGCCTGGATGTGCCGCTCGGCCTGTTGGCGGGATCCCATCTCGTCCGATGCTTGGCCTTCCAGCTTTTCAATGGATTCCTGCAAGCTTTCCAAAGGGGTGTCCGCACGCGAGAAGGCACGGGCCATGTCCTGGTGGCGGGCCAATAGGGCTGCCTTTTGCCGCAATTGACGCACCCTGTTTTGCTCGACTGCCGCTTTGAGCTCTTCCAGGTCCCGATACAGCCGGCTGTTGATCAGCATGGCCGCCAAGACTCCGTCGAGGTTATCCAGAGAGGCGATGTCTTGAAGCTGCTGACGGATCTCATCCAAGCGTTGGCGGTCCTCTTGGAAGAGCCGGCCCTGCCCGAATTGGTCAGCGGCCTGCTGAAGGGCTTTTAGGCGTGTTGTGACGCTTTCCTGAAGCCGGTCCTGATGCAGGGCTGCGGTTCCCCGGAAACGGCCTTGCACCTCGTCGGCCATCTGCATCCATCGGGCGTGTTTTTCGGGGCTGTCCGCAGGCAGCCGTTCCAGTTGCCGCAGGTCCTCTTCGAGGCTTTCCTGCGAGTCGAGCAATCGGCGGTATTCGTCGACGTACTCCCGAAGGAATTGGCGTTTTTCGCGACGCAGCAAGGATGCCCGCTCGCGCAGTTGATCGACCAGATCCTCGACCGCCTGCAGGTACTCTTGGCTTTGAGGGCCTTCCCAGTCCTCCCAATGCACCGGTGTCTTGCCGAATCGTTGCTGCAGTTGCTGCAGATGTTGGGGGCCGTCCCCCAATTCCCGCAGCCAGATGCGGGCCTCATCGAGCAGGTCGGCAGCCCGTTCGCGCTGCTGAGCCAGGGCAGCTGCTTCCTCGGGAGAAGGCTCGGGCGGAGGTTGGGGCGCCTCGTCTTCGGCCGCCTCCGGTATCGGCTCCGGCTCGAAACCGGCTTCCTCCGCCTGTACGGCGCTTTCTTCTTCAGGCTTGGCTTCTTGAGGCGGCTGAGGCGGTTCGGGGGGCGGTTCGGGGGGCGGAGGCGGTAACGAGGGCGGCAAAGGCGGCAATTCGGGAGCTGGAACTTCGGCAGCGGCGGAGCGATCTTCCACCCAGCGGCCCAAGCCCTCGACCCAGTTGCCGTCGATCGGCCCGCCTGCCATTTCCTTGCAGCGGGCGCGGAGTTGGCTCGTCCAGGAGCGCTCTTGCTCCCCTTGCATCCCTCCCGCTAGATCATCGGCCTCAGAAAGGAGTTCGACGGCTCGATAGTGCAGCCCGATCTGGCCCTCGATCTGCTGCAATTCCACTTGGTCCTCAATCAGTTGGGAAGGGCGTCCTGCCATGCTGCCCAGACGGGACAGGGAGGCGTTCCACTGACGGCAACGCTGATTCATTGCCCGGGCGATGACTTGGATCGCAGAACTGCGTTTTTCGAGATCCTGGACGCGCTGCTGCAGGCCGTCTGCTTGCTGGAGGAGCTCGCGGAGTTGGCGGGCCACTTCTCGCAGGCGGTCTCCCCGCTGCAGCAGCCTCTCGGCTTCCTCCCTGCGGCCCGGACGCGGCAAGCGGCGTTTTTGAAAGCGTAAAAGATCGTGCCACAGCTGGCTGCGCAGCCGATGGTAGCGGACGGCGCGCTCCGCAACCCGGCTTTCCTGCCCCAGGATGTCGATCAGTTGCTGAATGCGGGGATCTTTGCCTCTCCACAAGGCCATGAGTGTCATTCTGCCTGATTTCGCGCCGACACGCAAAGAGCGCAAAGCATTGAAGAATCAGGAATTCTGCTCTGCCCTCGAACTTCGCACCCCTTGCCTCTTGGCGCGAGGCCCTTCCGGTTCGACTACAAAGCCGATGAGGGCCAGTACGAAGAGGGCTGCCATGCTGTTGAGCAGCAGATCGTGGCTGTCGAAGCGGCGACCTGAGAAGATCTGAAATGTCTCGTCGCCCACGCCGATGCAGCTGACCAGGAACAAGGTCCAGACGTATCGATAGCGGTCGCGGCAGTGAAAGCGCAAGGCGTCGAAGACCAGCAAAGTCAAGGGGCCGTACTGCACAAAATGCAATCGGTTGGCCGGCTGCTGCATCTGCTGGAACAAGACGAACATCCCGGCGCCGATCAGGATCAGGGTGGCATAGGCGCCCAGCCGACGGGGACGCAGCAGCGCAAGAAGTGCCAACCCCAGCGCAGCATAGATCCCATTCAGGATCCAGGCCACCGATGCCTCACCCAGGCGTTCGAAAACCCACAAGTAGGCGTTCAGGACCAGGTCGAGAGTGGAATAAAGCAGGATCGTGTAG
>JANQFM010000430.1 GCA_028277865.1 Acidobacteriota bacterium | reverse complement strand
AAAGCTCTCAAATTCTTAGAAACTTAGAAAGCGAGAAACATCCCAGAAACGAAAACATTGAACATCGGGGCAGAAGTGGAAGAATGGGAGAAATGAGAAATTGAGAAACATCCCAGAAACTGATCCTGGCAGCCGAGCGATCTGGACTCCGGAGGCCCGCAAGATGCGGGCGCTCCCGGTCTTCCGGTCTGAGTTTCGTCTCGCCAGTCTTTGCTGCGGAGGCTCGGGATATCAGAGACTTGACTTGCTATGGGCCGGTGGCCCAAACTCTTCCTTTCTGAAAAAAGGCGGCGGCTTAGCATATGGCAACCCCGGCCTGAACCTGATCGGCAAGGATTTATGCATCAAGCTTCACAGATTCATCCAGCTCACATTGCCTGTATTTTCGGCGGAGCGGTGGCCGGGTCGGAAACCGCCCACCAGCTTGCCGAAAGAGGCATCTACTCGGTGGTCTTCGACCAGGAAACCCTACCCTACGGCAAGATCGAACACGGCTTGCCCAAGTGGCACATCAAGCTGCGCGACAAGGAAGAAAGGCAGATCGACGAGAGGCTTTCCAGCCCTTATGTCACCTATGTGCCCACCTGCAAGTTGGGACGCGAAATCTCATTTGAGGAAGTCAGGCGCTTCGGCTTCAGCGCCATCCTGCTGGCCGTGGGCGCTTGGAGGGACCGCCCCTTGCCCGTGCCGGGAGTGGACGAGTTCATCGGGCGTGGCTTCTACTACCAAAATCCCTACGTGATGTGGTTCAACCAGTATCACTCCCCCGGCTATCCGGGAGAGCAGTGCGAGCTGCTCGACAACGGCATCGTAGTGGGCGGCGGCTTGGCTTCCATCGACGTCGTCAAGATCCTGATGCTGGAAACCGTCCTGCGTGCCCTTGAGAAGCGGGGACTGGAAACAGACCTCTTTACACTGGAAAAGAAGGGGATCCCCTTTGTGCTCAAGGGGTTGGGAATCTCCTGGGAGGAGCTGGGCCTGAAGGGCTGCACACTCTACTACCGACGACGCAATCTGGACATGCCCTTGAACGAGATTCCTTCGGGAATCCCGCCTGAGAGGGCTGAAAAGATGAAGTCGGTGCGCCAGAAGCTGATGCGCCATGCCCAGGCAAAGTATCTGTTCCGTTTTTGTCCCCAGAGGGTTCCGGTACAGACCATCGTCGAGAAGGATCGCTTGGCGGGACTGGTCTTCCGCAAGACCGAGGTGGTCGAGGGCAAGGCAATCACGATTGAGGGCTCGGAATTCGAGGTGCGCTCGCCCTTGACCATCTCTTCGATCGGCAGCCTGCCCGAACCCTTGGAAGGGCTGCCCATGAAGTGGAACCTCCTCGACATCGAAAGCGAGGAAACGGGGAAAGTGACCGGCTTTGACAACGTCTTCGCCCTGGGGAACACGGTGACGGGCCGCGGCAACATCCGAGCCTCGCTGCTGCACGGCCGCCAGGTGTCCAACCATCTGATGGATCAATTCCTGGCCTGGAGCGAACAGGACTACCAGAAGCTGATCCAGCTGGAGGCCGATCTGGCGGCCCGAAAAGCGGGGCGGATCGCCGAATTCTTGAAGCAGAAGCATTTGCAGACGCCCGATCAGATCGCGCGGATCCTCGACCGCGTGAAGCCTTTCCAGCAGCGATCGGGCTACGATGGGGACTACACTGCCTGGGCCAAAAAGAACGCTTTCACCCGCCTGGAGCAGCTTATCGGCTACGGGGGGTAAAGGGGAGTTCAGGAGCTTCGCGCCAAGCCGCAAAGAACGCAACGTCAAGAGGGCAAAGAACTTTCTTTTTCGGCATTGCGGAATTGGGGTCTTTCGCCAAATCCCCTCTCGGCCTGAATCAGATATCCTGCCACCACAAAGTCGCTGCCGAGCCGACGGCTGCTCAGGCGTTCGAGCTGCAGGCAGTCCTGCAGGCAATCGAAGCCCATCTCGCCGACAGCGGGCATTCCGTCGCCGCCGATGATGCGGGGGCCGTAGTAGAACTCGGTTTTTTGCACTACTCCGGATTTGAGGGCCGAGGCTGCCACCTGCCGGCCTCCTTCGATCATCAGGCTCTGGCAACGACGCTTGCCGAGCTCTTGCAGGATTTCCTGCCAATTCAGCCCATCTGAGCCACGAGGAACCGGAATCAGCTCGGTGCCCGAAGGATAATCCTCAGGGGGCGGGACCGACGCTTCAGGGGCATGGAAGATCCAGACCGGGTCGCGGCTGTCGAAAAGGCGGGCATCAGGCGGAGTGCGCAGGCGGGAATCGAGTACCGCTTTGGCAATTGAATTACGGCGTTTCCAGCGCACGTTCAGCGAGGGATTGTCCTGCAGGATGGTTTCGGCGCCCACCAGGATGGCGTCGCATCCGTAGCGCAGGCGGTGGACGCGCTGGCGCGCCTGTGCAGAGGTGATCCATTTCGAATCGCCTTTGCGGGTGGCAATGCGGCCGTCCAAGGTCATGGCCAGCTTGAGGATGACGAAGGGGCATCCGGTGCGGATAAAGTGCAAAAAGGGCTCGTTCAACTGTTGCGCCTCATCCCTGCACAGCCCTTCTTGCACCTCGACCGACGCATCCCGTAGGCACTGCAGCCCCCGTCCTGCCACCAACGGGTTGGGGTCGCGCAGGGCGACGAAGGCACGCCGGATGCCCGCCTGGACAAGTTGCTCGGCGCAGGGCGGAGTGCGTCCCTGGTGAGAACAGGGCTCCAGGTTGATGTAAAGGGTCGCCCCTCGAGCCCGCTCTCCGGCCTGATCGAGTGCCAGAGTCTCGGCGTGGTGGCGGCGTTCGTAAAGATGGTGGCCCTTGCCGACGATGGCGCCGTCCCGTACCAGGACTGCTCCCACCATGGGATTTGGGCTGGTTTGGCCGTATCCCCGCCGAGCCAGGGCCAGTGCGAGGCGCATGAACTTCAGGTGCGGCATTTTTTGTCGTGCATGAGGCGGATTCCGCGCCAGACCGCCGGTTTTCTTGTCTATCCACTGGGCTGAGCAGTCTTGCTCTGAACCGCCTTTTTTGGGTCTGCAATCTTGCGAATCTGCAGCTTATTGATCTTGCGTCGGTCCGAATCGATGATCTCGACTGCGATCCCGTTGAGGGTGAAGTGTTCGCCCGGCATGGGAACCTTGCCCAAGGCGCTGACAACCAGGCCGGAAATGGTGGCTACGTCGGCCTCTCCCAAGTCGATGTTTAGGGCATCTTCCAAATCGTCAATTTCGACCGAGCCGCGCACCACGAACTCATCTTCTCCCGTCTGTTCGATGAAGGTCTGGCGCTGCTCATCCTCGTCATGGATCTCGCCCACCAGTTCTTCCACCAAGTCTTCGGTGGTCACCAAGCCGGTTACCGCGCCGTATTCGTTGATGACGATGGCCATATTGGCGGCGCTGAGCTGCAGTTCCCTGAGCAGCTCCGGGACCTTCTTGGTTTCCGGGACGAAAAGGGCTTCCTTGATCAGGGGGGTGATGGGCGCCTTGCCGTCGCCTTCATCCATCCGGCTCAGGAAGTTGCGGATGTAGACGATTCCCACAATGTCGTCGAGGCCATCCCGGAATACGGGCAGGCGGGAATGCTTGCAGGTCACCAGCACCTCGCGCAGCTGGGCCATGGTGGCGGCTTCTTCAATGGCGACAATTTCGGTGCGGGGGGTCATGATTTCCCGGACCAGGGTATTGCCGAATTCCAAGGCGGATTGGATCAACTGGCTTTCTTCCTGCTCGAAGATGCCTTCTTCGGTCCCCACGCCCAGATAGGCTTGAATGGCTTCCTCGCCCGCCTCTTCCTCGTGTTCTTCCAGGTCTTTGCCGTTGGATTCCTTGCGCCGTTCCAACACCCCCCACAGAGGTGCGCTCACCCATCTCAACGGAGGATACATGGGGGCGATCAGGCGAAGGCCGAGCATCAGGGCCGATTCGGCCTGAGCCTGAACAATCATCTTGGGCAGCAGTTCGCCCAGCAATGTGTTGAGCGCAATGATCAGCCCCAGCGCCCATAAAACAGGATAAGTCGCTTCGATCGATTGGAAAAACAACAGCACCAGCAAGGCCAATCCGGCCTGAAGAACGTGGATGGCGAACTCCAGCGGAAGCAAAAAGGCGCTGCGGTCGGAGGCGATCCATTCCAGCAGCCTGGGGGGATGGCTTTGCTTTTCAGCCAAGGCCCGCAGCGAAACCCGCGACAGCCGCCAGCCTGCGTTGACGATCAGGGAGAGAAAAAAGAGGCCTGCCGCCAGCAGGACTCCAATGAGTGTTCCAAAGTAAAGCCAACTCAAGCGAGTCCCAACTCCTTTCTCATACGCCCTTCCAGAGCCTCCATCCGGCCGTCATCCTTTTCGTGATCGTAGCCCAGCAAATGCAGCAAGCCGTGCAGGCAAAGCAATTCGATCTCCTCTTTGAGGCCGGCCATCTTGCGGCGATCTGCCGTCTCGACGGAGATCAGGATGTCTCCCAGGTAGCCGTTCTGCTCCTCCCAGGGCTCTTTCGAGTCCGGGAAAGAGAGTACGTCGGTCGGCCCCGGCTTGCCCCGGTAGCGTGCGTTGTAGCGTGCCATGGCAGTGTCGCTGATCAGGATGACAGAAAATCCCGACTCAAGAGCCAGCTTGCGGGCGAGAACCTCCAGAAACGAACGCAAGCTCGCCAAGTCGATCCGAATTTTGCGTTGCCTATTGTAGACGTGGGCTTGCAATAGGGATAGCCTCTGCGCTTTGGCTGAATTCAAAACCGGAGTATTCAATCCGGCGACGGTGATCCTGTGCCAGGACTCTTTCGAAGCTGCGGGTGACTTTATCCAGGTCCCCGACAGTGATCCGGCATTCGTCAAACTGCCCGTCCTCCATGGCTGCCCGCACCAGGCGCCGGACCAATTGGCGCACTTGATCCGCTGAGCGGCCTGCGAGAGCGCGCACGGCGGGTTCGGCCTGATCGGCCAACATGAGGATGGCGGCTTCCTTGGACTGGGGCTTGGGCCCGGGATAACGGAATTCCGTTTCCTGCACCAAAGAGGTGTCCTGGCCGGATGAGTCCAGCGCTTTGCGATAATCAAAACTCATCAATCGGGTTCCCAGATGTTGCGGGATCAGGTCGCGGACTTCGACAGGCAAGCCGCTTTCTTCAGCCAGCCTCATGCCGTCTTGAACGCACTCCATCTGGATTCGGCTGGATTCTCGGGCAGTCAGGGCACGCTGCTCCTTTTCCTGAAAAAGCTGGTTTTCCGTGTGGTAGCCGGGCCGGCTCAGCTTTCCGATGTCGTGGTAGAAGCCGCCGGCCCGGGCCAGCAGAGGGTTGGCGCCCACCGATCGAGCTGCTGCTTCAGCCAGAGCCCCGACCAGCATGCTGTGGTGAAAGGTGCCCGGGGCCTCCACGGCCAAGCGCTGCAGCAAGGGAGAGCTGAGGCTGGCAAGCTCCCGCAGGCGTACGTTTGTGGTGATCCCGAATAGCCTCTCCATCAGGGGCAGCACCAAGAAGGCCATGACGACAGCCAGCAACCCCGAACACAAGGCCAGTGCGATGCCCCACAGCAGGCGCTGCTGGCTGGGAGCTTGGGAGGAATAAAGCTGAAGTGCCGACAATGTAAGGGCTTGGGCCAGCCCGATTCCCAGCCCCGCCCGCAGACCAGCCCGGCGCGTTCGGCAGTGCTGAAGCAATAGGACAGCCGAAGCACAGCCGGCCAAGGCATAAACCGCCGTTCGCAGGTCGCCTGTCACCAGGGCCGTCAGCAAAGCGAAAACAAGCGACCAGAGCAGGGTCAAAGGCGCGCTTGCCAACAAGGTCATCAGGGTTGCCCCAAGAGCCCACGGTGCTGCTGCGGCCAACAGGGAAGCGTCTTGCAGCCAAGGGTTCCGCGCTCCGGCGGCCACCAGATCGGCCAGCAGCAGAGACCCCCGCACTGCGGCCATTGAGCCCGCCAGCAAGGTGCAGTAGAGCAGAAAGTAGTCTGCCCCGGACCTCAAACCGCCCTGAACAAGAGGCAGCAAAAGCCACACAATCATCAAGAAGAAAGCCGCCAGCACAGCCAATCCGGCCAGCCGCCCCATCAGGCGAACCGGGGCCGACCGCTCTTGGAGCGCCCTGAGCAGGATCAGGTCTTGGGGGGTCACTTCCTCTCCGGCACGGACAATGGTGCGACCCGCCTGAACCTGGATCAGTACGGGATCCACGTTGTGACGGGCTTGCTCTTCCGCCTGCCGGGTGCGGCTTTCATTGAATGCCAGGTTGGGCGCCAATCGGGAGCCCATCAACTCGGCCAGCAAAATCTGACCCTTCTCGTCCAATTGCACGATGGCCCGGTTTTGGCGAAGCGTCCGGCGAGCCTGCTCCAAGTCGCGGATGTGCGTCCAGTCCTGCAAAGGCTCTTGGCGCCCCGTGATCGTGCTGCGGATCGAAATGCCCCGATCCTGATAACGGGACAGCAGGTCGCGGGCGGCAACGACTCCAGGAGGCGAGAGGGCCGAACGCAGCAAGGCGACCGCCTGATTTTCCAGTTGAGGGGAAAACGACTGTGCGATGAGGATCTCCAATCCCGCCTGTGAATTCATGCCTGAGAAGGCAGCCCGGAGGCGATGCTTCAAGGCGCTGCGCGAGCCTGGGGGAAGCTCCTGGGCAGGCAGCAGCCCCAGTCGCCGACGATCCTCCTCGATCCAGGAACGCCCTGTGTCGAAGACGTGACGCAACTCGGCTTCGAGACGATCGTTGACGCGCAGATCCAGGTCAAAGACGGCCGGCGCCCTACGGGCTGCCGCCTCACGCTTGAGGGCAGTGGCCTCCCGATCTTCTGTTGTGAAGGTTTGGATTGCCTTGACTGTCTTGGCAACGGTTTCTCCCACCTGGTAGGCGGGCAAGGGGCCAGCCTCGAATCCGGATGGCACAAGCAGGATGATTGCGACTACGGAAATCAGTCCCGCTGCCAGGTGACGAAGCGGCGGCAAACGGCGGCCCATCCTCCGGGGGCCGTCAGGCCCGCCTGCTGAGGAATCCTCTTGCGGCTGCTCAGGCATATGTCTCTCTGTAACGTCCCGTCAGCCTGGGACAACTTCTTCTGTTCAGCAGGGGCGGTTGAAGGTACAAGAAATCACGGCTGGGTGTGCCTCGCTATGCGGCTCAAGTCCCGACGTTACTGAGCGCCAGTATAGCATAGCCGGCCGAGGCCGAGCCTTCTTGGGCTGAAGCCTGTAGGTTGTAGGTTGGGAGGGAAAGGATCCGGAATCCGGAGCCTGTTTAGGGCTGACGTTAGGCGCTTTTCTGAAGGCTGGGCATCTGGTCCAAACCTACAGCCTACAGCCCAGCGCCTCCAGCCTTCCAAAGCTATTCCTCGAAGCGCTTGAAGACCAGGGAAGCGTTGGTGCCGCCGAAGCCGAAGGAGTTGGAGAGGGCGTAGCGGATTTCCGCCTTACGCTGCTGGTTGGGGACGTAGTCCAGGTCGCACTCGGGGTCGGGGGATTCCTGGTTGATTGTGGGAGGGATGACTTGGTCGCGGATGGCCAGGATGGTGATCCCGCCTTCCAGGCCTCCGGCAGCGCCCAGCAGGTGCCCTGTCATCGACTTGGTCGAACTGACCGGAACCCGATGGGCCTTTTCTCCCAGCAGCCTTTTAATGGCGATGGTCTCGATCCGGTCGTTGGGTGGCGTGCTGGTGCCGTGTGCGTTGATGTAATCGATTTCGGAGGCGTCGATTCCAGCGTCCTCCAGGGCATTGGCCATGACCCGATAAGCGCCCGAGCCGTCCTCGGGAGGGGCGGTCATGTGGAAGGCATCGCCGCTCATGCCGTACCCAACCACTTCGGCCAGGATCCTGGCATCGCGTCTGCGGGCGTGCTCCAACTCCTCCAAGATCAGGATCCCCGATCCTTCGCCCACCACAAATCCGTCGCGCTGGGCGTCGAAGGGCCGACTGGCTTTGTGCGGCTCGTCATTGCGTGTCGAAAGAGCCTTCATGGCGGCAAACCCGCCCACGCCCATGGGCGTGATGGCTGCCTCAGCGCCGCCGGCGATCATGGCGTCGGCGGCGCCTCTTTGGATGAGTTTTACGGAATCGCCCAGGGCATGGGAACTGGCCGAGCAGGCGGTGGCGGCGGCCGAGTTGGGTCCCTTGGCGCCAAAGAGGATCGAGACCTGACCGGCTGCCAGATTAATGATGGATGAAGGGATAAAAAAAGGAGAGATGCGTCGCGGACCCTGATTCAGGAACCTTTCGTGCTCCCGTTCGATGGTTCCGAATCCCCCGATGCCCGAGGCAATGTAGGTTCCGATCCGTCCAGCATTGCTGGGAGTGATCTCCAGGTTGGAGTGGCTGAGCGCCTGTCGGGATGCGGCGATGGCCAGGGTGATGAACTGGTCCATCTTGCGGGCGTTCTTTCTGTCCACGTAGTCGAGAGGGTCAAAGCCCTTGACTTCGGCGGCGATCTTACATGGGAATTTCGAGGTGTCGAAGTATGAGATTCTTTCCACACCGCTGCGGCCGGCCAACAGTGCTTGCCAGGTGGACTCCGTGTCCAGCCCCACCGCCGACACCAACCCGACGCCGGTTACGACCACTCTCCTCTTAGAATCGCTCAAATTGCGGCAACCTCTCGAAGACTGTCTTTGAACTCAGCCGGATCCAGCTCAGCCAGTTGCGAAGGCCCTCGACTCTCTCCAGCCTTCGCCGCGATCTTTCGTTGGCTGGGCCGAAAACCTCGCAGCTATTTCTGGTGATTCTTGATGTACTGGCAGGCGTCAGCGACTCTCTGGATCTTCTCGGCATCCTCATCCGGGATCTCGATGTCGAAATCCTCTTCAAATTTCATTACCAGTTCGACGGTATCCAGAGAGTCGGCGCCCAGGTCGTCCACGAAGTGGGAATCCGGCTTGACGTCTGACTCGTTCACACCCAGTTGGTCGACGATAATGCTTTTGACAGCATCTTCGATTTTGTTTGCTTCCATATCTCCTCCACCCAAGATTGAGCTGAAAGCCCGGTCCTTCCAGCACTTCAGAAAAGCCTGCAAATGCAGGAAAACAGGGCTGAAAACCTTTCACATGTACAGGCCTCCGTTCATATTTAGCACATGGCCTGTGATATATCCAGCCTCCTTGGCGGCCAGCAATCGGATACCGTAGGATACATCCGCGACGGACCCGATTCGGCCTGCCGGGATCTGCTTTGTCAGCGATCCGGCGGCCTTTTCCTCCAACTTTGCAGTCATGTCGGTGGCGATGAATCCCGGCGCCACCGCATTGACGGTGATGTTTCGCGAGGCCACTTCGCGGGCCAGAGCCTTGGTGAACCCGATCAGCCCCGCCTTGCTGGCGACGTAGTTGGCCTGCCCCGCATTGCCCATCTGCCCCGCCACCGAAGTGACATTGACAATGCGCCCGTAGCGCTGACGGAGCATGGGCTTGACCACCTCGCGTGCCATCAGGAAAGCGCCTTTCAAATTGGTGGCCAGCACGGCTTCCCAGTCCCCATCCTTCATTCGCATCAGAAGGCCGTCACGCGTAATGCCGGCATTGTTGATCAGAATGTCGATGCGGCCCTGCTCTTTCATGATCTGTGCGACGACGATTTTTACCTGTTCCGGGCAAGCCACGTCAAGAGCCATTCCCACAGCGGTTTTGCCCTGGGCGGCGAGCTGCCCGGCCACAACATCAACCGCTTCCCGAGAGCGGCTGGTGACGATGACCGAGGCGCCTTCGGCTGCCAGGTCCTCGGCAACCCGGCGCCCGATTCCTCGTGAGGCGCCGGTGATCAAGGCCACCTGATCCTTAAAGTCAAACATAGGCCTCCAGTTGCTTGACATCGAAAATGCTGATGCGTTCGCAGTGACGGGCGATGCGCTTGATCAGCCCGGTCAAGACCTTTCCCGGCCCGATTTCTACGAAGCGTGCCACCCCTTGTTCGCACATTGCTTCCACCGACTGGGTCCAGAGGACGGCGGAAGAGACCTGCTCGATCAGTCCCCGGCGGGCCTGCACGCCCCGGCGGACAATCTGCGCTGCAGCGTTGTTGACCAGCGGTACCGAGAGGTCGGCAAACTCGATTTCGGACAATTCAGCCTCCAGCCTGTCCTGGGCCGGCTTCATCAGGGCGCAGTGAAAGGGGGCACTGACCTTGAGCGGCTTGGCATAGCGCGCCCCGCCGTCCAACGCTGCCTGGCAGGCTCGTTCCACTGCCGCGGCATGGCCGGCGATGACGATTTGCTGAGCCGAATTGTAATTGGCAGGCTGGACAATCTCGCCCTGGGCCGCCTGCCGGCAGGCTTCTTGGACCGCCGGCCCTTCCAGCCCCAGGATGGCGGCCATGGCGCCCCTGCCCGCCGGCACAGCCGCCTGCATGAAGCTCCCCCTCTTTCGGACGATGCGCACCGCGTCGGCGAAACTCAGGCAACCCGCCGCCACTAGGGCCGAATATTCGCCCAGGCTGTGCCCCGCCACCAGGTCAGGCTGCTCGCCGCGTGCCTGCAGAGCCCGCAAAAGTGCCACCGACACAGTCAAAATGGCTGGTTGGGTATTTTCGGTCAACTGCAGCTGCTCGTCAGGGCCTTCAAAGCACAGCCGGCTGAGGGGGAATCCCAGCGCTTCGTCCGCTTCGTCAAAGACAGACCTGGCTTCAGGAACCGCTTCATAAAGATCGCGGCCCATTCCTGCGAACTGGGAACCTTGTCCGGGAAAAACGAATGCCTGCATGAATGGTACCTGGGGTTAGCTTGACCGAGGCTCTGCTGGAGCGGTCCCCCAATCAGGGGATCCGGGCGTGTGCCCTGCTCGGTGCAACAGGCGTGCTGCGGCGACGAATTACTCTTCAGCGACTTCGACCACCTGCCGCCCTCTGTAGAAGCCACAGGTCGAGCAAGCGCGGTGGGGCGGCACAGCGCTGCCGCAATTGCTGCACACCGATAGGTTCGGAGGTGTGAGGAAGTCATGTGCCCGGCGTTTTCCGCGGCGGGATCGGGAGTGCCTTCTTTTCGGGTTGGCCATGATTTGCTGTCCTCTCTTTCATACTTCTGTCGCGTTGCGGCCGGGCCTGCCCGCCACTCAGTTCATCTTTTGCTTAAGCGCCGAAAGAGCTGCAAGGCGAGGATCAATCTGATCCATTTTGCAACCGCAGCTCACTTCATTGCGGTTGCACCCGCATTGCGGGCAAAGCCCCCGGCAATCTTCCCGGCAGATGGTCTTCATGGGAACTTCCAGCAGCAACTGCTCGTTGACCAAGTCGCCCAAATTGATCCGGTCGCCACGATAAAAGCCGACCTCCAGATCGGAGTACTCCAGCCCGATTTCTTCGCCCTCCTCGACCTGGGGATCGGGAGAATACTCCAGATCCACATTTTTGTCGATCTGCACGGGCGAAGCTCCAAGGCAGCGTGAGCATACCAAGTGGAGCTCAGCCTGCAAGCGCCCCGTAATCAGGACCTGGCCCTTTTGGAGCAAGATCTTCACCGAAACGCGAGCCGGGGCTTTCAAGAAGGCCGTCTGTTGATCGAGGTTGAGATCGCGGCCCGAGAACTCCTGCTCCAGCCGAAGCGACCCGCCCCGCTCCCGGACTTCGTGAAGGTCTATCCACATTTCGCAGCCTTCGCGCCGCTTGTATCGGGGCGCAAATAAACGGCATACGTTACCGAATAGGCATTTAGGTGTCAAGTGCGGGGCAGCGGGCGGGAGCGGGCGGGAGCACTTGACCTTGCCAGGGCGCTTGCGAAGGGAGTTCAGGAGTTTCGCGCCTTCGAGCGAAGCGGCATAGTGAGATGCGGGCGCTCCCGGCTGCTACCGCCATATAGTTGAAATCGACAAGGATTCGGGCTATTCATGAGCCATGCCCAGCAAGGCCGAGCAGCCTCTTTGGTACTGGCTGCTTCCCATCAGCTACGCAATCCACGTCGCCGAGGAGTATTGGGGCGGATTCGTCGATTGGAGCGCACGCACCTTGGGCACCGGCCTGAGTGTGGAAGTATTTGCGGCGACTACTTTTGCCGGTGCCATTGTGTGTGCTGCGGGGATCTCTCTCTCGGGCCGAAACAACAGGCACGCCTGGATCCCCATCACAATAGCCTCGTTTTTTGCCTTGAACGGCTTGGTGCATCTCGTCTGGTCGCATACGACTCAATCCCATTCCCCCGGACTTGTTTCCGGGCTGTTGCTTTGGGTCCCGTTGGGAATTGCGGTGCTGAAGAGATCCTGCCGCATCGTTTCCCGAGCCTTGTTCCTCAAGAGTGTTGCAGGCGGAATCTTGTTCCAGGCCGCAGTTTCTCTGGTGTTGCGCCTTTCCTGATTCCAGTCGTTGAGTGGGCGGCACGACCTCGCGCCGAGCGCTGCAGGTACGGGAGCCCGGAACCCGGAACCCGGTGGATCGTGCATTGTTTTGGCCGAACTCTTGCTGCCAACCGCCCTTTTGCCACTGATTCGCTGGATCGAGTATCATGTCCCACTCTTGCGGCGGTGTAGCTCAGAGGTTAGAGCGAACGGCTCATAACCGTTAGGTCGAGGGTTCGAATCCCTCCACCGCCATGCCTTCCTCAATTGTGGCCGATGATGCTGGATGAAGGGCGGCCTCAGAGATGAAACATCCCTATTACCGTCCCCGAAGGCTGCGTGAAAACCCGACCTTGCGGCGAATGGTCCGCGAGGCACGAATCGACGTGGACCAGTTGATCTATCCGGTCTTTGTGCAGGAAGGAAAGGGGATCCGGCAGGAAATCGCCTCCATGCCCGGCCAATACCGCTATTCCATCGACACTTTGGTCGAGGAATTGCAGGCAGCGCGGCAACTGGGCGTCGCCTCGGTGATCTTGTTCGGCATCCCTAAAGCCTCGGCAAAGGACGCTTCCGGCCATGCAGCCTATGACCCTGAAGGAATTGTCCCACGGGCGCTCCGGGAGGTTCGTCGCAGCGTACCGGATCTGTTGCTGATTGCGGACGTGTGCCTTTGTGAGTACACCGACCACGGGCATTGCGGGCTGGTGGGCAAGCGGGCGGACGGGACGGCCTTTATCGAAAACGACCCCACCTTGCAGTCCCTGGCGCG
>JANQFM010000421.1 GCA_028277865.1 Acidobacteriota bacterium | reverse complement strand
ACGCTGGAAACCTGGTCGTCAACTTCTTGGTGGCACTTTTCGTGTCGATGTTGGCCATCCCGCCCATGCGATGGTTGCAGGGCAAGAAGGTGCCCGCCTGGCTCGCCTTAGTGATTGTCCTGGTGGGAATCCTGTCTCTCTTTGGCGGTGTGGGCGCCCTGGTGGGATCCTCATTCAAGGACTTCACCAGTGAATTCCCCGAGTACCAGAAACGATTCGAGCTACTTTTGGACGACGTCTCTGCTCCGATTCTGCAATTCTTGAAAGACCAAGATATCGACGTCACGGAACTGCCTATAGCACCTGCATCAATGCTTCCGAGGCTGCTCGATATGGCCAGCGAGACCATCTCCGGCATGGCCTCGTTCGTGACACACGTGGTGGTCGTGCTATTGACCACAGTGTTCATTCTGGCCGAGGCCGTCGACTTTCCCCAAAAGCTTCGAGCCGCCCTTGCCACCTTCGGTAAGCAGCCAACTGATCTGAGCCGCTTCGAGGGTGTGATGGACCAAGTGCGGGACTACCTGGTCATCAAGACTGGGATGAGCTTGGTGACAGGCTTGCTGGTCGGATTCTGGGTTTGGGCCTGGGGCGTGGACTTTGCCTTCCTGTGGGGGATGGTTGCCTTTCTTCTCAATTACATCCCCAACCTGGGATCCATCATCGCCGCCTTCCCGCCCGTTGTATTGGCCCTTGTCCAGCCGGGCGGGGGGCCGGGCCTGGCTTTGGCGGTAGGGCTGGGCTACCTGGCCGTCAACATGGTGGTGGGAAACTTGATCGAACCCCGCCTCATGGGCCAACGACTGGGATTATCGACCCTGGTCGTCTTCCTCTCCCTGGGATTCTGGGGATGGGTCTGGGGCGGCGTCGGCATGCTGCTCTCGGTCCCCCTGACCATGATCGTCAAGATCCTGCTCCAAAACAGCGACGATCTGCGCTGGATCGCCATCCTGCTCGGCTCTCACCAGGAAGCCGCCCCCGTAGAGTCGCACCAAGAACCAACCGAAGCCTGAACGATGCAGTTCGCAGTAAGATGCCACATTCTGCAGACCTTGGACCTTGGACCTTGGACCTTGGACCTTGGACCTTGGACCTTGGACCTTGGACCTTGGACCCAACTGCCAATCACGGTCGATCTGTCGAGATGAAGCCAGATTGCACAGCCTTCAAGACTTCACGCCTCTCTTCTCCTCTTCCCCCTCTTTGCGCCTCTGCGCCTCTGCGTGAACCCTCCCTTTTTGCAACCTCCCAAGCCTTGCCCCGGCGATCCTGCCCATAGAACTTTTTCAACCCTTGCAGCAACCGCCGCGTCACCCGCACAGTGGCGTACTTAAGCTTGTTGGTCGACCAAAAATTGGTGATCCGCACGCAGAAAGCGACCCGAGGCCGGGGAAGCGGCCCGATTCCGATATAGTTGGTGTGCAGGGGCTGATCGGGATTTCGTCCCGTACCCGTCTTCATGGCCACGGGGAAGCCGACCCGCGCCACTGCCGAGGCCGTCCCCGATTCGACCACTTCGCGCATCATCTCCAGCATCTCCGGCAGCCAGCGCTGATCGATCACTTGCCGACCCGCTGCAATGGGGGAGGGGCGAGGAGAAAAACCCAAAAGGCCGTCCTTGGAGTGGATCAAAGTGGGAACAGGCATCTCACCGTGGTTGGCAAAGGTGGCTGCCAGCAGTGCGGCATGCAATGGAGTCGTGTCGGTGGCCTCCAATCCGATCGACAGGTCGGCCAGTTGACGCTCGTCGCCGAGGGGTTGCAGGATGCGCCCCAACTCAAATCCTCCGCTGTTGCTCCCGAAACCGTAGCGGCGCAATTCGTCCAGCACGGCCTGGCGCCCGATTTGGCGTCCCAGGTTGGCGAAGGCCACATTGCAGCTCAGGGCCATGGCCCGGTCGGCGTTGAGCAGCGGCCCGGCCCGGAAGGCGCAGCGCAGCACGCCTCCCTGATAGCGCTGGCGTCCCCGGCAGATCATTTCCGAGATTGCGGCGTCCACATCGATTCCGGCCCGCAAGGCTGCCGTCACCGTGATCAGCTTTGAGATGGAAGCGGGTTCCAGGCGTTGTTCAAATGCCGGCGTCCCGCCCGTTCTCAAGGTCTTGCGATCCGAGATGGCGGCCAGGATTTCACCGCTGGAGGGCTCGACCAGCACGATGCTGCCCCGAAAACCTCCCAAGGCCTTTTCGGCGATGCGGCTCAGTTCCAGGTCCAAGCTCATGCGCAGCGCCGGTGCTTCCGAACCGGACTTCAGCAGGGGTTCGAGATGCTGAATGGCTGCACGCGGGATCAGGCGTCTTGTGATGCCTTCGGCGACCTGCAGCTTGCCATCAGGACCGATCTCCCCCAAAAGCCGCCCTTGCCGATCGCGCACCGCCACCGGTACGGCAGTCGGATCCTGCAAGGACTCAAGCGCTTTGTCCACCGCCTTGCCCAACCTGGACGACCTCAATCGCCCAGCCAGGGACAGCCGGACCTGGGCCGCTTCCTCGGCCCGCCCCAATTCCAGCAGGAAGGCCGCTGCATACAGCGGAGCGCTTGCCTCGCCGGCCCGCCTTGCCAAAAGCGCCAGCCGCAATCCGGGCTCGAACCGCCCCCATTGAAGTTGTCGATTGAGCAGGACGCGAAGCGGAAACTCGAGCAGCGAAGCGGCCGGTGCCAGTTGATCCGCCTCAGAGCCGGAGGGGCTTGCAGCCAACGTCCGGGCCAGCATCAATCCGGCTCGGGCTTCCTCCCGGCGCCACCAGAACCGATTGGGATCCGAGAAGAGCTGCCGAGCTATTTGCGGGCGTCCTTTGAGGAGCTCCAATCGTCCCAAGGACAGCCACGAGGCTTCCGCGTTGAGTCGCCAAGCGCCCCACATCCCGGCCAGGCAAAGGCCCAACGAAGCCCAGACGCTGATTCGAACGGCTCTCCTCCCCATCGTGCAAAAGCTTAACCAAAAGTCCCGCAAAGTCAAGCCGAAGAGGAATTTGGAGGGGAAGTGAGCGGGATGGAAAAGGACTGCTCAGGCGAACCGAATCCGTCGGTCAGCTTGAACTGGCCGGATGGCCTTCTGCAAAGTCGAGTTGAAATTCCTCATTGAGAAAGCCCTGGATAGCATTGCACAACTTCTGGCCGTCGGAGAGGAATTCCTGAAAGTCATCCGAGCGGAAAACGTATTCCGCACTGTAGTCAGCCTCCTGACGATACTTCATCAAACGAGCAAAAATATGCGCACTCTCCGCGTCGAAGGGGCCGGATTTGACGAAGTGGAGGCTAAAGAGCCTCAAGGCGCCTTCGTGCGTCTTGGGCTCCAGGCCTTTGCTGAACAGCAGCGCCCGCACATTGTGAAAGACCCAATAATAGAGCCGTGAGACTGCGTCGTGCAGATAGCCGTGCTCGAACAGGACTTGGGCGGCGCCCTTGGCAGCTTGAGCGCGTTCCAACTCGGCCAGGATATTGGCTTGCTTGTTTTCGCGGGTCAAATTGCAATCCCTTCCTGTTCGATGTCGCGGGCGATTCTCCTTTCCCGTGACCGGAGCCGCTCAAAATCTTCGCTTGAGAGAATGAAGGTCGAAACCGGGGCAAGGTAGCGCAACTCAAGATCGGTGACCACATCAAGGATCTGACGTTTTCTTTTCCGTGTCAAATCATTGACGATGATGGCCACATCCAAGTCGGAATCCGCCTCTGCATCACCCCTGGCCCTGGAACCGAAGAGCACCACCCGACGCAGGTCTTGATGCAGCAGGTCGTCCAATTCGATCTTGAGCCGACTCAGCACGGCCTTCTGGTCGGATGATAAGAAAGGTCGTCGTTTCACAGCTTTCATTTTAGCCATTTGGATCCCTCTGTATCCACGAAGCCGAGGTTCAGTTCCATTGGGACGCCGATCGAATCCTCACTCCTCCGAGGCGGGCCATGCTAAAATCCCCGCTAAAGGAGGGCCTATAGCTCAGTTGGTTAGAGCATCTGACTCATAATCAGACGGTCGCAGGTTCGAGTCCTGCTGGGCCCACCACCTTTAACCTTCCTTTTTCAGTTCCTTGTACGAGATGGCAGGAGCCTGCCAGTTGCAGAAAAGGGGAATGGCGTTTTCACCTGCTTCAGCAGGTTGCCCGAAAGCCTTCAGCCTTTCGGGCTGTTAGCCCAGTCCTTCAGGGC
>JANQFM010000399.1 GCA_028277865.1 Acidobacteriota bacterium | reverse complement strand
CCAGTCGTGGGCTCCGCCGGGGCAGGCCCGACGGCGGCCCTGAGAAGCTACTCGATTCCTCCCACGGGTTAACCGAATGCGTACGTGACCTTGATGTCTTTCAGCAACATCGAATTCTAATTATGGCAGGATGATGCGGTTTGGCTGTGTTTCCTCTCGGACTTCGGGGTAGCTTCGGGCGATGAATTGGAGAAAGGTGAGGGGCTGGCCCGGTTCCTGGATGTGGTAGCGGATGTCCTGGATCAGGTTTTCCAGGCAATCCAGAGCCTCGGAAAGGCGCAGCGGGCGGAGTTCCTCGCCGCCCTCGCGCAGCTCTTCGACCACCTCCCTCAGTTCCTGGGTCAGAGGGCCGGCCAGAGGATTGGGGGATCGGTGCTCGAAGATGACCCCCTTGTCTTCGGTCTGATAGTTCTTCTTGAGCAGTTCGACGGCTTCCAGAACATCCTGGTCACGGATCGAGGTCAGTCCGGCGGCGTAGCGCAATACGGCTTGCTCCAGCTGCTCCAGGACACCTCCGAGATTGTGGGCCGTGTCCAGGTAGCGTTGGGCGCGGGCAGGACTGTCTTCGTGGTTGAGCTGGTGGATGAACTTTCGTTGCGCCTGATGGACGTGCCCCGATTCCAGGTAATTGCAGCCGGGGGGGCAATCCACCTCCACCATCCGCTTCTCGCCGCAGCATCGGGCGCAGATGAGTTGGTTCTTGGCCGGGCAGTGGCGTTTGCCCTTTCGCTTGCCGCAAAGGATGCACTTCATCAGTCAGTCCTCAAGGGGAACGGGAAACCGGAGACCGGAAACCGGTGACCGGCAGAAGGGGAACACCCAAACCAGTGTGAGGCAAATCCAGATTCCGGATCCCCCTTTTTCGCTCCCCTTACTGCGAACTGCGAACCGCGAACTGCCAACTGTCCCTCTACGACCGGCATTCCCACTTCTTTCTGCCGGTTTCCGGGTCTCCGGTTTCCAATTCCTGCTTCCCGCTCTCCTATCCCGTGTTGGGCGCGATGGTTTGCAGGAAGCGGTCGAACTCATCTTCCCAGGCGTCCACAGTCTTTTCCGGACCCGTCAGCTTGAAAAAGTAGGGGCCGGCCGAGGTCTCAGCCACAGCGGCCAGCATTCGGAAGCCGGGGACCGGTTCGGTCTGTCCCGACATGGGGCCGCCCACCGAACGGTTATAGGTGCCCCGCACATCCAAAACCGTGAGCGGGATGCCGTTGGAATCCCGAGTCGAGGTCTTCGAGGCGCTGCGGGCCGAACCGCCGTCCGGCAAAGAGAACTGCCCCACCCATCGGTCGATGTTGGCCTGCACTCCTCCTCCCCCTCCCTGGAAGTAAAAGACAATGAGTTCAGCATTTTCCAGATCGCCTTCCACGGCAGGCAAACGGTACTGGGCTTTGCGCATGCTGCTGCTGGGACTTTCCGCAATCCACTCTTGATGGGGCTCAAAGCGGATGCCCGGGGCCGTAAAAGCCTGCGGACCCGATTGGGCGCCAGATCGTTGCGCCGCCTGCTGGCTTCCTGAAGGGGCCGCAGCAGGCTCCTCGGTTGTGAGGCCGGCATCAAAATTTTTGGAGCAACTGCGCGCTGGAAAATAGAGAGTCACCACAATCAGAAGAGCACCCAAGAAAAATCCCCCAACGATCTGGCTCACTCGCACTTTCATCCCTCCCTGTCCAGTTGTCAGTTGTCAGTTGTCAGTTGTCAGGCAAGATGTCACATTCTGCGGACCTTGGACCTTGGACCATGGACCTTGGACCTTGGACCTTGGACCTTTCTTTCCACTGACAACTTCTCTTTCTACTCCTCCACCGGCTGCCGGCCTGCGAAGCCCGCGTCCACTTCATGCCAAAAGCGGATGTCATCCTCTCCGTAGCGCCAGCACAGGTAGACTTCTCGGTCCTCTTTCCAATGAGGGAAGTCGATCAGGCCGTCCTGGACGCTTTTGACCAGACAGCCGGTCCGCTGAACCTTGTCGATGCATTCACGCAGCGCCAGCAGGCATTCCAGGTAGGATGTTCCGACCGGACCACCGCTGTCGCTGCCGGACTTTTCGCCCAGTCCCCGTACCTCTTTTTCATAGCCTTGCATTTCCTGGCTGAGATCGACGGCCCGGCCCATCAAATGTTTGATGCGGGGAAGCAGCTGACGAGCTTCTGCCAGTGTGAAGTAGCGCTTTTCCACGGGCGCATTATAGCGGAAGCGTTCTGGAGGGAGATCGGAGGGGCGGGAAGGCTGTAGGCTGCAGGCTTGAGGCGGAATCCGGAGTCTGGCAGCCTCCAGCCAAGGATCCGTCCTCCCTTGTCCCATTCCCCAGGCCGTGACGTGCTAATCTCTTACCATGGAGGAGGCCGGATGCCATGAAGGTCATCGTCGACTTGTGTGTAGTGCCCATTGGAGTCGGGGTCAGCCTTTCCCCTTTCATTGCAGCCTGCCAGAAGGTCTTGGCTGATGCGGGGCTGAAGACTCGAATGCATGCCTACGGGACCAATATCGAGGGCGAATGGGAGGCGGTGATGGATGCCGTCAAGCGGTGCCACCGGACGGTTCACCAGATGGGCGCTCCGCGCATCAGCACCACCATCCGCCTGGGCACCCGCGTTGACCGGGAACAGAGCCTGGAAGAAAAGGTTGGCAGCGTAGAAGACAAGTTGGCCCACGCCGGGGAGGATTGAACAAGATGCCTTTGAGCAGTTCATTGCTGTTGCTGGCCCTGAGCCTCCAACTGAGCCTGGAACATCAAGCCCGGTCGCTTCAGCCGGGGGAGGTGGTGCTCTTGCGCGTTTCGGCCCCCGCTGCTCTTTCCGAAGTCTCCGGGGAAGCTTTCGGCAAGCCCCTTTTGTTCTTTCAAGCCAATCCGGGGGAATGGTTGGCATTGGCCGGGATCGACTTGGCCGCGAAGCCTGCAGAGCATTCCGTCAGCATCGAAGCCGGAATCGTCAGCGGCAGCGAACCGCTTCGGGCAGCCATTGACCTCGATGTGCAGCCCAAGAGTTTTCCAACCCGTCGACTGAAGGTCGATTCCAAGTATGTCGATCCTCCGGCTGAAACTCAGCAGCGGATTCAAGAGGAGTCTCGGATCTTGCGGCGCATCTTCCGGACGGTCACAGCCGAGCGCCTCTGGAAAGGCGCTTTTGTGCGGCCGGTGCCCGGCCGGGCCAACAGCAGTTTCGGCAAGCGCAGCATTCTCAACGGCAAGGCACGAAGCCCCCACAGCGGCACCGATTTTCAAGCCGCCCGCGGAACGCCCGTTCAAGCGCCTAACCGAGGGCGGGTGGTGCTGGCCAAGGATCTCTATTTCTCGGGCAATACCGTCATCCTGGATCACGGTCTGGGACTTTACTCCTACTTTGCCCACCTGTCGGAATTCCGCGTCGAGGAGGGACTGGCCGTTTCCATCGGAGATGTTCTGGGCTTGGTCGGCGCCACAGGACGCGTCACGGGGCCTCACCTGCACTGGTCCGTCCGCCTCAACGGCGCCCGCGTCGACCCTCTGTCGCTGATGGCGGTGCTGGAAGATTTGGCAGGCGAATCCAGCCGATAGTCTGGGTTTCACGCAGAGGCGCGGAGAGGCAGAAGAGATCTGTCTCCTCCTCTGTCCTTCTCTTCTTCCTCCTCTGCGTCTCTGCGCCTCTGCGTGATCAGAAGGAGTATTTGAGGGCGATTTCGATTTCGCGGGCGCGGCCGGCGCCGAAGATGGTGCCGAATACCGAAGTCCCGAAAGTGGTGTCCGGTCGGTCGAAGTTGACGTGGTTGAAGGCGTTGAAGAATTCGATACGCACTTCCAGGATGTCCGAGTCGCTGATGCGGGCTTGCTTGCTGAGGCTGATATCCCAAATCTGGTGGCTGGGCGCATAGAGGATGTTGCGGCCCGCATTGCCGAAGTCGCCCGATGGATCGGCGAAGGCCGTGGTATCGAACCACTCGTCCACCGAAGGGACGAAAGCTGTTCTCCCCGATTCCACCCGGTCGGGGCGATCCCCTGAAAAGCCGTCATTGTTCAAGTCGCCCGAGAGGAAAACGCTGAAGGGCCGTCCGCTGCGGATGCGGGTTATCCCGGACAGGCGCCAGCCGCCCAGCATGGCCCGCAGCCAGCGCGGAGAGCTTCGAGCCTCGAAAGGAAGCTCCCATATGTAGTTGAGCGTCAGTCGGCGCGGTGGCTCGAAGGACGAGGGCGCCCTTTCTGCAGCCAGGTTGCGAGGATTGCCGGGACGGCGGAAAAGGTCGTTGATGGCCCGGCTCCAAGTGAAGTCGGTGCGCAGCGAAAAGCCGTCCGCCAGGCGTCGGGTCAGCCGGACGTTCATAGCGTGGCGGATCGAGGAGGCGCCGCCAGACTGGATCGAAAAGGAACCGAACGCAGGATTGGGCCGACGGGGTTGAATGGCGCCATCGCCCGGCAAGGGGATGTTGGCCGGGAGCGACCGCATCAGGTGAGTGCCTTTCTCGCCCCTGTAGGCGGCCTCCAAAACCCATCGAGGCCAGATTTCGCTCTGAAGAGAGAGGTTCCAGCGCTGGTTGTAAGTCGTGCGGACGTGCGGGTCGATGCCCCGAATGGTCAACTCGGTGGCAGTGGCGGCTTCGAAGGGCGTGGCCAGGGCCAGCTCAGGATGATCGCTGGGCGACTGTGCGCTTTCCACAAAGTAAAAGGGAAAGTTGCGCCCCAGATTGCGGATGTATCGGCCCCGGTCGGCAGCGATATAGTCAATTCTGTAGGAAGAGCGCAGCACCAGGCTCTGGTTGCCTGTGGGGCTGTAGGCCAGGCCCAGGATGGGCTCCCAGTTGTTGCGGTCGCTGAAGACCAGGCTGTGGTTTCCGGCTCTGTCGAAGCCCAGCTGGCTGGCCCGGGGTGTGCCGGCGATCACGATTTCGCCGTCCATCGGGGGCTCGAAAAGAAGCGGAAAGAAGGTCGAGACGTCGTCACGGACCGACCGGAAAGGCGGATCCCAGTTGTAGGCCAAGCCCAGAGTCAGGTCCAGCTTCGAGTTGACTCTCCATTGGTCCTGAAAGAAAACCCTGCCCAGACGGTTTCGCAGGTCGATGCGGTCCGTGCCGCTGGCCCGGGTGGCACTCAAGGGCAAGCCCAACAGAAAGTCGGCGAAGGCATCGCCGCTGAAAGTCCCTTCGAACTCGAATTCGCCCCGCGTCAAGCCTCCCGAGCGGTTGTTGTTGCTTTGGGTGAATTGAACCTGGCCTCCCATCTGAAAGGTGTGGGCGCCCTTGGCCCAGGTGACGGTCAGCCTGGGCTCCAGGGTGTTGTTCACTCCGCTGTTGGGTGATCTGGAATCGCCGAAGTCGGCATAGCCCGAGATTTCGAATTCCGGAAAGCCCTCGCTTTCGGCGTCGGGTGCCGAAACGCCCGAAATGCCCAAGGATTGCAGCAATCCGGCCTTGCCTGCGTTCAGGGAAGTTTCGAAATTGAACCAACGCCAGAAATTCAGCTCTGCGGCCAAGACCAGTTGCGGCGAGGCCGTCCAGTTGTAGGCCAACTCGACGTTGCGGTTGCCGTTTCGGGAGATTTCCCCGAAGGTCGGCAGCGGCTCCACGTCTTCTTCGTCTCCGCTGCTGGTGAAGAATCGGACGAACAGCTTGTTGGTGTCGTCAATGGAATAATCGGCCCGGATCTCCCAGCTGTCCTGATTGTTGATGCGGGGGCGGCTGTTGTCGAAATTGCGGTCCGGATCCTCCCGGTTGGGATCGGGATAGACCGCCAAAAGGCCTTGGGCAACCGGATCGATGCGATGGCTCGGGATGATGTTGCCTGCAAAAGGCTCTCCGCTCAAGGGGTCGACCAAGACCGAATCAAGGGCACTGAAATCTCCTCTTTTTTGAGCCGGCGTCGGCACGTGGGAAATCAGCGTCGAGCCCTGGATGATGCGCAAGCCGTCATAGCTGCCCCAGAGCGAGAGAGGGCCGATCGAGGTTCCCAGGTTGAACCCGAACTGGTTGCGCTTGAATTCGGGCAGGGCTTCCCCGAGCGGATCGAAGAAATTGCGGGCGTCCAGGTTGTCATTGCGGTGAAACTCGTAGATTGAACCGTGCAAACGTCGCCGCTTGCGGGCCGGGAAAAGATTGACCAGCTCGGCCATGACGCCGGACTCAGATGCCCCCTCCACCCCGTCCAACCCGATGCGGTACTGCTGGATTGCCGAAAGGGTGGCCTCCGCCGAAGCTTTTGCGGGCTCGGTAGCGGGCGCCTCATCTGCAGAGCCGGTCGCTTTGATGGAGGTTGCCGGCCTCTCTCCACTTTCACCCTTGGCGTCGGGCTTGCCTGCGGTAGGTGCTGTCTGCCCCAAAGCCGAACCGGCCGCAAGCGCAAAGACCAGTAGCAACTGGGGCAGCTTCATTTTGGTTGTCCAATCTCTAGCGAGGCGGAGCCTCAGACCGATCGCAGAAAGGTTTCGGGTTCCAGGTTCCAGGTTCCGGGTTTACGGGATCCGGGACTCTGGAATCCGGAACCTGGAACCTGGAACCTGGAGCCCGGAACCCCCGACCGCCGCCGGGCTCCTCGCAGCCAAATTTGACTCATTCGTGAGGAATCCTGAAACCCTAGCGGCCTAGCGCCGAAGGATCAGGTCACTGGCAAGATGCCTAAGCCACTCTGATCAGCTTCCCCAGTGTGACAGAGGCATTCCTGCCTGTGAGAAAAAACGCAAGGAGGCAAAATAGGTTCCCAAAAACGGCTCAACGTTCATGACGCCCGA
>JANQFM010000386.1 GCA_028277865.1 Acidobacteriota bacterium | reverse complement strand
AAAGTGCTGGAGTACATGCAGCATTTGAGCCGCTTGAGCGATCGGGTGAAATACCAGGAGTTGGGCAAGACCACTTTGGGAAACCCTTACGTACTGGTGTCCTTCAGTTCGCCGGAGAACCTGGGCCGCCTCGACCGGCTGGTGGAGATCAACCGCCGCCTTGCCGATCCGCGGGGACTTTCTGAGCAGGAGGCTCAGCAGCTGGCCCGGCAAGGACGCACTTTCTATTTTCTTTACGCCACCATCCACTCGACCGAAGTCGGCAACGGGCAAGCCATCATCGAGATCGCCCATCGCATGGCCACCTCGGACGATGCCCAAACGGCGGAGATCCTGCAAAACACCGTCCTGCTGATGGTCCCTTCCCAGAACCCCGACGGGCAGATCCTGGTGCTCGATCACTGGTACCGACACAAAGAGAGCGGTTTCAGCCGTGTCTATCCTGACCTGTATCACCACTACACCGGCCATGACGACAACCGGGACTGGTTCATGTTCACACAGGTCGAAACCCGCTTGAACGTCGAAAAGGTGCAAAACGCCTACCGCCCCCAGCTGACCCACGACATGCACCAGATGGGCAACCGGGGATTCCGCATCTTTGTGCCGCCCTTCGTCGATCCTTACGACCCCAACATCCACCCCATCCTTTCCAATGCCCAGGCCGAAGTGGGCCTGGCCATGGCATCGGCGCTCACGGCGGCCGGCAAGGAGGGGGTCGGATTCCTGCAGCGCTTCGACCTTTGGACGCCCGCCCGCCAATACATGGTCTATCACGGCCAGCCCCGCATCCTGACCGAGATCGCCAGCGTCAACCTGGCCGATCCCCAAATCAACCCGGCCGGGGAGGATCAGCCTTTGGGACCCCAGCAGAGGCGCTGGAACTTCCCCAAGCCTTACAGCAAAGGCGTCTGGAGGTTGAGGGACATCGTGGACTACGGCCAGATCGCCGTCTTCGCCGGGCTTTCGCACTTGGCCAAGTACCGCCAAAACTGGCTGGAGAACTTTTACGCCGTCCACCGCGATTGGGTCGAGTACAGCAGTTCGCCCTACGCCTTCGTGATCCCCTCCGGGCAGCGCGATCCCTTTGAAGCTTACGAACTGATGGAGATCCTGGACATCGGCGACGTCGAAATCCACCGAGCACGGGCCGAGTTTGAAGCCGGCGGCAAGAGCTATCCCCAGGGGAGTTGGGTGGTGAAGCTGGCCCAGCCCTACGGAGCTTTCGCCAAGACCATGCTGGAACGCCAGTCCTACCCCGACCTGCGCTTTTACCCGGGCGGGCCGCCCATCCCGCCCTATGACGCCACCGGCCACACCTTGGGGCTGCTGATGGGAGTGGATGTCCATCCCATCCAAGCGCCCTTCGAGGCCGAATTGGAGCTGCTGCAGCAAATCGCCCCGCCAGAGGCGCCCCAAGTGGCTCCAAGCCGAGGCGCTTACCTGATCGGCCCCGAGTCCAACGCCTCATTCCGGGCCGTGGCTAAGCTGCAGCAGGCGGGCCAGGCGGTCTATCGGTCCTCCCAGCCCTTTGAGTCGGGCGGCAAGAGCTTCAAGCCGGGAACCTGGATCGTTCCGGCGGGCGGGCAGGCGCAGGGAGTCCTGCAGGACGTTTCTGAACAGACGGGCTTGATCGTCTCGGCCAGCCAGGCCGTTCCAGCGGTCGAGGGATTCGTCATGAAACAGCCCACACGGGTGGGGCGCTGGAAGAGCGCCACCAGCATGCCGGGCGGCTGGCTGAAGTGGCTCTTGGAGCAGTACGGCTTCAACCACAAAACCGTCTCTTCGACCCACTTCGAGGGGAACCTTTCCCAGTATTACGACGTGCTGGTGCTGCCGTCGGGCACCCGCCGGTCGACCATTGTGCGGGGACTCAGCCCCGAGCGTCACGACGAGTCCTGGCGATGGGCCTATGGAGTGGGCGAGAAAGGCTGGGCCAAGCTGCGCGACTGGGTCCGAGGCGGAGGGACTCTGGTGGCCATCGGCAGCGCTTCGGAATCCGCCCGCCAGCTGCTCGACCTGCCCATCCAGGGAGTGCTGCCCCAGCGTTCCAGGCGCTTTCGGGGAGGGCCGCAAGCCCAGCCCCAAGAGGAATCGAGAAGCCTTCGCCAGGAGCTTCAAGAGGCATTTCAGAGTCCGGCCCGGCTCATGAAGACTTTGGAAAACCAGGTCGTCGAACCCACTTCCCTGTTTTTTTGCCCTGGTTCGCTGCTGCGCAACCAGTTCGACACCTCTCATCCGATCGCCTATGGAATGCCGCCCGAATGGCCCGTCTTCTTCCGTTTCGACCAGGCCTATCGGCTGCGCCCCGGATTCGGGTCCGGCGTTGAAGTGGCGGCTCGCTATCCCAAAGAAGGCCCTCTGCTGGAAAGCGGATGGCTGTTGGGGGAGGAATATCTGCGCGACTTGGCCAACGTGATGGTCTTCCGGGCGGGTCAGGGAAAGGCGGTCATCCTGGCCAGTCAAGTCGATTTCCGAACCCAGACCCGGGCCACTTTCAAGCTTTTATTCAACGCCATCTACCAAGGTCCGGCGCGTATTTGGGACAATCGGTCCTCGCGGCAGATTTCCGAACCGGGCTCGTGAGAATCATTGATGGGCAGGAATGAGCTTCAAGAACGCATCGCTCGCTGGGAAGGCCTTCACACCGAGTTTAAGGGAAGAATCGGCTCTCCGAATGAGCTGGCCAAGGATTTGGTATGCATGGCCAATACGGACGGGGGGCAACTGATCATCGGTGTATCTGAGGACCGGTCGATCGTGGGAGTGGAAGACACTGATGCGACCCATCAACTAGTGGACAATATCGCCTACAACAACTGCGAGCCGCCTCTTACCGTCATCCAAGAAGTTCTGGCCATGGGCGAGGCCAAAGTGGTGGTCGTCAATATCCCGAAAGGCTCGCAAAGACCCTACCGAACCAACCAGGGAATGTACTATACGCGCACCACTTCCGGCTGCCGCCACGCCTCGAGGGAAGAATTGCTGAGGCTTTTTCAGGCAGCAGGCAGCATCTTCTACGACGAGACGCCGCTGCTGCGCCTCAGCATTTCAGATCTGGACCTGGACGCTTTTGATCTATACCTGCAGGAAACGGGGCAGAAAGACCTTCAAATCCCAGCAGCATCTGCCTTTCGCCCAGATCAACGCAGTGCGATTCGCAGGCACAGAGAGCTCCGGCGATCCAATGGATCGAAAGGACTTGAAAGGACGCCTTCTGGACGTGATCGAGCAGGCTGAACGCTTTTTAGACCTTCACCTCCTCACCCCGCACCGAATCCGCGGATTCGAACCGGAAGCTCATCCTGAACTGCCCAAGGCAGCCTTGCGTGAGGCGGTAGTCAACGCATTGGCTCATCGCGATTACACCGTGCAAGGGCCTGTCCGCCTGTTCATCTTTTCAGACCGCATTGAATTCCATACGCCGGGCAAGCCGCCCAACACTGTGGATGCCGAAGCTATGAGGGCCGGAGTCCACGTGGCACGCAATCCGCACATCTACACGCGCCTTGCCGACGCAGGATTGGTGACCCGGGCCGGCACCGGCATCCGACGCATCATCCATCTGGTTCGGGAAGCCACGGGCAAGGAAGCGGAGATCGCCGTCCGCGACTTTGAGGTTCTGATCGTCATCCCGCGCAAAGAGTCCCTCTGAGTGTCCTTGCGCCCTTAGCGTCTTGGCGCGACCCCCCTAATTCCCCAGGATGTGATACCCCGCATCGACGTGAATCACCTCTCCGGTGATGCCGCTGGAAAGGTCGCTGGCCAGGAAAACAGCCGTGCTGCCGACTTCCGAGGGCTCGATGTTGCGACGCAGGGGCGCCTGCTCCCGCATGGTGTCCAATATCCCGGTGAATCCGGCCACGCCCCGCGCCGAAAGGGTCTTGACGGGGCCGGCCGAAATGGCGTTGACGCGGACGTTTCGCGATCCCAAATCGGCGGCCAGATAACGGACGCTCATTTCCAGGGCCGCCTTGGAGACGCCCATCAGGTTGTAGTTGCGGATCACCCGTTCGCCTCCCAGGTAGGTGAGCGTCATGACGCTGCCGCCGCCACTCTCGTCGAAAAGCGGCAACGCCTCACGAGTGAGGGCCGTCAGCGAATAGGCGCTGATGTCTTGGGAGAGCAGGTATCCCTGGCGGGAGGTTTCCCAGAAGCCGCCCGAGAGGTCTTCCCGGTTGGCGAAGGCTATGCTGTGCACCAGGGCGTCCAGCCGACCGCCGAAAGCCTCGCCCACGACTGCAAATGCCTTTTCGATCTGCGCGTCGTCGCTGACGTCGCACTGCACCAGCGGCACGTCGTCCTGACTGAGGGTTCCCACCAGCTGTTCGACATTGCGCAGCTGCCTGTCGCTTTGATAAGCCAGTGCAATCCGCATCCCTGCCTGGTCCAACGATCGGGCAATGGCCGAAGCCAGGCTGGATTTATGGGCCACCCCGAAGATGAATCCGAATCTCCCTTGCAACAGTCCGTTCGTCATGGGAGTTCATCATAACGTTGAAATGCCGAGGGTCAAGGGAGAAGTCCAAGGTCCAAAGTCCAAAGTCCAAGGTGTAGCGACACCTCATATCTCCAAAGAGTTTCTGATCTGGAGATTCGATTGGCCCTGGAAGGGCGTTGGATATGAGCCGGTGGTCAGCCGCCTTGGGCGGCGCAGCCACCGGAGAGCGCCCCAAGAATCCTCTAGCGGATGTTCCCTTGAACAAAAGGTGAAGCAATTGTGCAAGCACCTGGACTTGTTGGGCTTAGAAGTTTCGCGCAGTTTTATTTGTAGCCACTAAATATTGCCTCATATTCCTGTCCATCGTCGGCTTGAAATGATATAGTGTAGCCACTATGTACGTCGACGCCTGCACCACCACCGTCAGCGGAAAGACCTACACACGCGTCCTGCTGCGCGAAAGCTTCCGCCAGGGCGGCAAGGTCAAGCACCGCACCCTGGCCAACCTCTCCCACTGCTCCGCCCAGCAGATCCAGGCCCTGCGCCTGGCCTTGCGCCACAAGGGCGAGCTGGCCGACCTGGGCTCGATCCGCTCCGTGGGCCTGCGGCAGGGGCTGAGCGTGGGGGCCGTCTGGCTTCTGCACCAGCGCGCCCAAAAACTGGGCATCGCCTCCGCGCTGGGCTCCTCGACCCAGGGCAAGCTGGCCTTGTGGCAGGTCCTGGCGCGGGTCATCGAGCAGGGCTCGCGCCTGTCCGCCGTCCGCCTGGCCCAGCGCCATGCCGCCTGCGACGTGCTGGCCCTGGGAGCCTTCAACGAAGACAGCCTGTACTCGAACCTGGACTGGCTGGCCCAGCAGCAGGGCCGCATCGAGGACCGGCTCTTTGAAAAGGCCTACCCCAGGCATCCCCCGGACCTTTACCTGTACGACGTGACCAGCAGCTACCTGGAGGGGAAGCACAACCAGCTGGCCGCCTTCGGGTACAGCCGGGACAACAAGCGGGGCAAGCTTCAGATCGTCATCGGCCTGCTGTGCGACGGGCGGGGGCGGCCGCTGGCCGCCGAGGCCTTCCGCGGCAACACCAGCGACCTGAAGACCCTGGCCCCGCAGGCCCAAAAGGCGGCCCGCCGCTTCCGGGCGCGCCAAGTCACCTTCGTGGGCGACCGGGGGATGATCAAGTCCCCGCAGATCGAGGATCTGCACGAGCACGGCTTCCACTACGTCACGGCCATCACCAAGCCCGAGATCCGGACCCTGCTCAAAACGGGCGTGATCCAGATCGGGCTGTTCGATCAGCAGGTGGCCGAGGTCAGGGCCGCGGAGGGGATCCGCTACCTGCTCAGGCGCAACCCCCTGCGCGCCGACCAGGCCCGGCTTTGCCGGCAAGACCGGCTGCGGGCCTTGCAAGGGCATGTCAGCGAGCGCAACCAGTACCTGAGCGAGCATCCCCGGGCAAAGCCCGAGGTAGCCCTGCGCCACCTGCAGCAGCGCCGCAGCAAGCTCAAGATCGGCTCCTGGGCAAGCCTGGCCGCCTCCGGGCGTGAAATCACGCTGCGCATCGACCCGGCCGCCCGGGCCGAAGTTGAAAAGCTGGACGGCTGCTACGTGATCAAAACGGACCTCTCGCCCCAGCAAGCCGGCAAGCAGGAGGCCCATGACCGCTACAAGGATCTGGCTTTGGTCGAGCGGGGCTTTCGAACCCAGAAGACGGGCCACCTGGAAGTCCGGCCCATATATGTCCGCCTGGATAAGCGGACCCGCGGGCACGTTTTCGTGGTGATGATGGCCTATCTGCTCATCCAAGACCTGAGCCGGCATTGGGCCCGTCTGGACGTGACCGTCGA
>JANQFM010000331.1 GCA_028277865.1 Acidobacteriota bacterium | reverse complement strand
TGATCACCCCCATCGCCATGGAGAAGGGGCTGCGCTTCGCCATCCGCGAAGGGGGACGAACCGTCGGCGCCGGAACCATCTCCGAGGTGACCGAGTAAGGGGACTGAATCACCATCAGGCCACCTGATGCAAGCTTGCCGCCATCTGCAACCGACGGCTTGCAGCCTGCATCGAAGATGTTTGATCAGCCCGGCTTCGAGGTGATTCCTTTCGCAGGCCAGTAGCTCAATTGGCAGAGCACCGGTCTCCAAAACCGGGGGTTGGGGGTTCGAGGCCCTCCTGGCCTGCCAGTTTGAAAAAAGGTCCGGTTTTCCGAAGCGTTCGGGGTCCAGTCAATAAGAAATATTTGGAAAAGCAATGCTTCAAAAGATCAAGCAACTGGGCGGCTTTTACAGCGATGTGCGGACGGAACTGCGCAAGGTGACGTGGCCTGGCAAGAAAGAAGTCTATAGCACCACAACAGTTGTTATCGTGACGGTGTTCTTTTTCGGCATTTACCTCTTCATGGTGGATTTCGTCCTTCAAAGAGCCGTCGGGTCGATTCAGCGCCTGCTGCAATAATGGCTTCAGGGGTCCTGAATCTGTTGGTGAAGAACGGGAGAGATGGCAATCAGCACGCAAACGGGCGGAGAGGCACAACAATCATCCGGCGACGATAAGAGGTGGTACATCGTCCATACTTACTCGGGCTTCGAGCGCAAGGTTGCCGAAGGCTTGATGAACCGGGTCCAGGTCTACGGCCTTCAGGAGAAGATCGGCCAGATCCTGATCCCCACCGAGGATGTGGTGGAGATGAAGGGCGGGAAGAAAGTGGTGACCTCCAAGCTTTTCTTTCCGGGCTACATCCTGGTGGAAATGGAGATGACCGACGAAACCTGGCACTTGGTGAAGAATACGCCCAAAGTGACCGGTTTTGTCAGCCAGGGCAACAAGCCAACTCCTTTGACGGAGGAGGAGGTCAACGAGGTTGTCCACAGAGTCTCCGTCAGCGACGAAAAGCCCAAGCCCAAGTTCGTGTTTGAGAAGGGCGAAACGGTCAAGATCATCGATGGGCCTTTCTCGAACTTCACAGGGGTATGCGAAGAGGTCAACCTGGAGCGCAGCACCCTGAAGGTGATGGTCACGATTTTCGGCCGCGCGACTCCTGTGGAACTGGAATTCGTGCAGGTTGAAAAAATCTAGGCGCTGGCCTTGCTGCCTGTTCAGCCGGGACACACGGCGCGTGTCCAAGTAGGCGCGGCAAGGCGAATAAAGGGGTTGGTTCGATGGCGAAAAAAATCACAGGGATGATCAAGCTGCAGATTCCGGCCGGCAAGGCCACGCCGGCACCCCCGGTGGGGCCGGCCCTGGGTCAGCACGGCCTGAACATCATGGATTTCTGCAAGGCATTCAACGCCAAGACACAGGGCCAGGAAGGCCTGGTCATCCCAGTGGTGATCACTGTCTATCAGGACCGCAGCTACAGCTTCATCACCAAGACCCCTCCGGCTGCAATCCTTCTCAAGAGAGCGGCTGGAATCGCCAAGGGGTCGCCTGTGCCGCACCAGGAAAAAGTGGGCAAGGTCACTACACAGCAGGTGGAGGAGATCGCCAAGACCAAGATGCCTGACCTCAATGCCAATGACTTGGAGGGCGCCAAGAGAATCATTCTGGGCACCGCGCGCAGCATGGGCGTCGAATTGGCCGATTGAGCGCGTCGGCATTCCCCTCTCCACGGAAGTGACGCGTTCCGGAGGGATTCAGTCCCGCACCCATCCGGTTGCCGGTATCAGCGGGATTGGAAGGATCGCTATGGGAAAGAAGTTTCAAGAAGCCAAAGCCAAAGTCGAACTCAGGGAGTATTCCCTGGAGGAGGCGGTTCAGCTGCTGCTGGGCATCGGGTTCGCCAAATTCGACGAGACTGCCGAGATCGCCCTCAAGTTGGGGGTCAACCCCAAGCACGCCGACCAGATGGTCCGGGGCACAGTGGTCCTGCCCCACGGGTTGGGGAAGGCGGTCAGCGTCTGCGTAATCGCCTCGGGCGAGAAGGTCACCGAGGCGGAAGGCGCCGGGGCCGACTTTGCCGGCGGCGAAGATCTGGTGGCCAAGATTCAAGGCGGCTGGCTGGACTTTGGGGCCATGGTGGCGACACCCGACATGATGAAATCAGTGGGCAAGCTGGGCCGCATCCTGGGGCCGCGCGGCCTGATGCCCAACCCCAAGGCGGGGACCGTCACCTTTGACGTGGCACGGGCAGTCCAGGAAATCAAGGCCGGCAAAGTCGAGTTCAGGGTCGACAAGAACGGGATCATCCACGCTCCCTTCGGCAAGCTTTCCTTCGAAGCCGAAAAACTCGTCGACAACGCCCGCAGCCTGGTCGAGGCCGTTGTCCGGGCCAGGCCGGCCGCCGCCAAGGGGCGTTATCTGCGCGGCGTCGCAGTCACTTCGACAATGGGGCCCGGAATCAAAGTCGATGCGGGGCAGATGGAGGCCTGACCGGCGGCCGGCCGCAAACTGCCCTTTAGACAGCGGAATTCGAAAAACAATGAACAGAACGGAAAAAGAGCAGGCAATCGAGGATCTGAACAAGATTTTTTCAGGTCATCCAGGTGTCTTCTTGTTCGGGTTTTCAGGGATCAACGTCCCTGAAATCACCGAGTTGCGCCGCCAGATCACTGGATCTGGGAGCACTTACAGAGTGATCAAGAACCGCTTGGCGATCCGGGCTGCACAGCAAACAGCTCTCGAGGCATTGACAGAGCACTTCCAGGGACCCACCGCCGTTGCCTATACGGAGGCCGATCCGGTTGGGTTGGCCAAGGTTGTACGGGATTTCGCCAAGAATCATCCGGGGCTGGAGTTCAAGGCGGGCGTCTTGGAAAGCCGGATCCTTTCAGCCCAACAGGTTGAACAGCTGGCCGAAATGCCCTCGCACGAAGAGTTGATCGCCAAGCTGCTTTACCTGCTCAAGGCGCCTTTGACCCAGTTGGCGGGCGCCCTGCAGTCGCCTTTGAGGAACTTGGGCTCCGTCCTGAGCCAATTGGCCGAGTCAAAGTCGGAAGAGAATTGATTTCGAAAGTTCAATGGTTGAACGCAACGGATACACTTTGGAGGGATAGAGAATGTCGCTGAGTCGAGAAGAAGTGATCGGGTGGATCGAACAGGCTTCGATCCTGGAAATCAACGAATTGGTGAAGGATCTGGAAGAGAAGTTCGGCATTACGGCTGCCGCCATGGCGCCTGTGGCCATGGCCGGAGGCCCGGCTGCTGCCGGCGACGGGGCAGGCGCTGCCGAAGAAAAGACCGAGTTCGATGTGATTCTGACCTCCTTCGGAGACAAGAAGATCAATGTGATCAAGGCGGTGCGCGAGGTGACCAGCCTGGGCCTGAAAGAGGCCAAGGACATGGTGGAAGGCGCCCCCAATCCCATCAAGGAGGGGATTGCCAAGGACGAGGCGGAGTCCATCAAGACCAAGTTCGAAGAAGCTGGGGCAACCGTCGAGATCAAGTAGCCGGCCGGTTGCCGGCCGTCGCGCAATGGAGCCCAGGGCGGGCATTCTCAGGGTTCTTGGCTGCTTGTTCCCATCCAAAGCGGTGTGCTACCATGAATTTGTGCCGTCTTTTTCAAGGAATCAGCCTAAAGGGCCGGATTAGGGGGTGCTCTTGTCCCCCTTTCATTTTTTGCCGTGCTGACTTGAGGTGCGCGGTCAAACTCTTGGCTCCTTTGTCCTAATCATTTGGATGCTCGTATACAAGGCTGGTATTTTTCTTTGCTCCAGTTTTCTTCCACTCCTTTTCTGCCTCGGTGCGGGGGCTTGCGCCTGGGCGCTGACCTGCACGGGAAACCATTGGCTCCAATCAAGGGGGGGCTTCGCGCATGTCTGAACTGAAAAATGTCTATCGGGATCGAGTCGACTTTGCCAAGATCAGCTCGACCTTTCCAATCCCCAACCTCCTCGAAGTCCAGAAGAAATCCTACCAGCGCTTTCTTCAAATGGACCTTCTTCCCTCGGAACGGGAAGATATCGGCTTGCAGGCAGTATTCAACTCCGTCTTCCCCATCTCTGATTTTCGGGGAACGTCCTCTTTGGAGTTTGTCGATTTTTCGATTGGGAACTGGGAGTGCAAGTGCGGCAACCTGGAGGGATTGGAGCATCTTCGGGGGCGCTGCAGAAATTGCGGAGAGACCCTGGTCCTGAACCCCTACAGCATTGAAGACGTGATCTGCCGCAGCTGCGGAACCCACAATGCCAACGATGTGGCCCGCTGCGATGACTGCGGCGACCCCATTCAGCTCAAGTTCAAGTACAACATCGACGAGTGCAAGGAACGCGGCATGTCTTATGCCGTCCCCCTCAAGGTGACGATCCGCCTGGTTGTCTGGGACAAGGATCCGGATACGGAGACCAAGACCATCCGCGACATCAAGGAGCAGGAGGTCTATTTCGGCGACATCCCCCTGATGACTGAAAAGGGCCTGTTCATCATCAACGGCACAGAGCGGGTCATCGTCAGCCAGTTGCACCGGTCTCCGGGCGTCTTTTTCGAATCCAGCGACCGCAAGACCTACTATTTGGCCAAGATCATTCCCTACCGCGGTTCCTGGGTCGAGTTCGAGTACGATGCCAAGAACATCCTCTACATCCGCATCGACCGCAAGCGAAAGTTTCTGGCCACGATATTCCTGCGTGCCCTGGGCTTCGGCAGCGACGATGAGATCCTGCGGCGCTTTTACCACGTTTCGAACATCAACCTGCGCGACAAGCAGGTCTTCCGCCGGTTGGACGACCGTTTGGTGGGCGGCCGGATCTCCAAAGACATCCCCGATCCCGCCGGTGTCAAGAAGGCGCTTGTGGTGGCGGGGCGCCGCATTACCAACAGCGCCTTCGCCCAGTTGAAGAAGGCCAAGGTCGAGGACATAGAGATCGGGATCGAAGACCTGCAGGGCGCTTATTCGGTGGCCGAGATTGTGGACACCAATTCAGGCGAGGTCTTGCTGGAAGCCAACAACGAAGTCACGGGATCGGTGGTCAACGCCTTGGTGGAAGCCGGCGTTGAAAGCTTCGAAGTCTTCTTTCCCGAGCAGGATGAAATCGGTTCCACGCTCTCTGAAACACTGGCCAAGGACACCATCCAGTCCACCGAAGAGGCCTTGATCGAAATCTACCGCAAGCAGCGGCCCGGCGACCCGCCCACCATTGAAACAGCCACCACCCTTTTCAATGGCATGTTCTTCGATGCGCGCAAGTACGATTTTTCGCGTGTGGGGCGACTCAAATTCAACATCAAGCTGGGAACCGACACCTCCCTGGACGACCGGACCCTGACCCCCGAGGATTTTTGCGAGGTGATCGCCTACCTGCTTCGCCTGCAGAACAACATCGGTTCGGTCGACGACATCGACCATTTGGGCAACCGGCGGGTACGCGCAGTGGGCGAACTGCTGGAGAATCAATTCCGCCTGGGGCTGGTGCGCATGGAACGAGCCATCAAAGAGAAGATGTCGGTCCATCAGGAAATGGCAACAGCCATGCCTCACGACCTGATCAATGCCAAACCGGTCATGGCCGCCATCCGGGAGTTTTTCGGCAGCAGCCAGCTTTCCCAGTTCATGGACCAGACCAACCCTCTGTCGGAGATCACCCACAAGCGCCGCCTTTCGGCTTTGGGTCCCGGCGGGCTGAGCCGCGAGCGGGCCGGATTCGAGGTGCGGGACGTACATCCCACTCACTACGGCCGGATCTGCCCTATCGAGACTCCGGAAGGGCCCAACATCGGGCTGATTTCCTCCCTGAGCTGCTATGCGCAGGTCGATGAGTTCGGATTCATCGAGTCTCCCTACCGCAAGGTGGAAGACGGCAGGGTGGTCGACTACGTGCAGATCACCATGAAAGGGGACAGCGACTTCAAGGTTGGCGAGACCTACACCAAGGACGAAGTCGACGCTGCCAACAGGAAGCTGAAGAAAAAGGGCCAGGTCCAAGTCCAGTACGAACCCCACGCTTTTTACCTGACTGCCTGGGAGGGAGACAAGCACGTCATCGCCCAGGCCAACATCGAACTGGACGACAAGCTGAGGATCGTGCGGGACCGTGTCAGCGCGCGCCACAAGGGGGACTTCGTCTTTTTGCCCAAAGAGGACGTCAAGTACGTGGACGTCAGCCCCAAGCAACTCGTCAGCGTAGCTGCCAGCCTGATCCCCTTCTTGGAAAACGACGACGCCAACCGCGCGCTGATGGGATCGAACATGCAGCGGCAGGCTGTGCCCTTGATTTCTGCCGAAGCCCCTTTCGTCGGCACCGGCATGGAGTTCATCGCCGCCCGCGACTCCGGCGCCGTCACCTTGTGCCAGCGCGATGGAGTGGTGGACAGCGTGGACGCCGAACGGATCATCGTCCGCGTCCTGGGCGGAGACCAGAATTCGCCTGGCGAGGGCGGTGTCGATATTTACAAGCTGACCAAATTCCGGCGCTCCAACCAGAATACCTGCATCAACCAGAAGCCTCTGGTCACTCAAGGCGACCGTGTCCACAAAGGCCAGGTACTGGCCGACGGCCCCTGTACCGAAAAGGGCGAGCTGGCGTTGGGGCGCAACGTTTTGGTGGCCTTCATGCCTTGGCGGGGCTACAACTTCGAGGATGCCATCCTGGTCAGCGAAAAGCTGGTCAAGGAGGATCACTACACCTCGATCCACATCGAAGAGCTGGAAATCGAGGCCCGGGACACCAAGCTGGGCGCTGAAGAGATCACCCGCGACATTCCCAACGTGGGCGAATCGGTGCTGGCCGACTTGGACGAAAGCGGAATCATCCGGATCGGCGCCAAGGTCAAGCCGGGAGTCATCCTGGTCGGCAAAGTGACGCCCAAGGGCGAGACCCAACTGACCCCCGAAGAGAAGCTGTTGCGCGCCATCTTTGGAGAGAAGGCCGGAGAGGTCAAGGACGCCTCTCTTTATGCCCCTCCGGGCATCGAGGGGACGGTGGTCGACGTCAAGATCTTCTCCCGCAAGGGTGTGGAAAAAGACGCCAGGGCGCTTCAGATCGAAGAAGAGGAAGTCCATCAGCTGGAAAAGGACCTGCAGGACGAGATCCGCATTATCCGTGAGGAAAGCAGCAAGCGCATCGCGGCCCGGATGGTGGGTTGCAAAACCATCGAGGCCATCCTCAACCTGGAGGGCGACGAGGTTGCCGCCGCCAAGGCCAAGCTGGACCGGAAAAACCTTTCCGGGCTTTCCTACCTGGAGTTGGGCCGCATCACAATCGACGACGAAGAGCGCATGCAGGAGATCTTTGAGGTCCAGGACAAGACCGAACGCCAAGTCAAGATCTTGCGTTCGCTGCACGAAGAACGTCTGGGACGCATGGAAAAGGGCGACGAACTGGCGCCTG
>JANQFM010000290.1 GCA_028277865.1 Acidobacteriota bacterium | reverse complement strand
CCCGCAAGGCATGATGCGCCCTGAAAGGGCGCTGGAAGAAGAGCGTCTTTTCGACAAAGGCGACTTTTGCGACAGCCTCCAGAGATCTTGGGAAGCGTTTGGACGCCACCCAGGCATTCGCCCCGGTCTCGCTGGGCTCGTCCGAGGCTTCATGGAAATAGAGGTACTAAAAAGGGTAATTCTGGCTTGATTACAGCCTTTCTTCCCCTCACAGATAAAAAATCTCGTCTTTTGCTGCAGAAATTTTCGTAGATTCCCCCACCAGCAGCGTTCTTTTGTATAGAGACGCAAAACTCACGACTCAACAGTCCGAGTCGGAAACTTCAACCACAAGGAGGAAAACGATGACAAAGAAGAACTGGTGCGCCTGTTTGGGCGCCGTCCTGTTGCTGCTCGCCTGGATGGGTGTTCCGGCCTTGGCACAGGAAGAGCAGAAGGTGGACATCAACAGCGCCGGTCAAAAGGAGCTCGAAACGCTTCCCGGCATCGGTCCCGCATTGGCTTCGAGGATCATCGAGCATAGAAAAAAGAACGGCCCCTTCCAGCGGGCCGAGGAGCTCATGAACGTCCCCGGGATCGCCGAAAAAAAGTTCGAGCTGCTCAAGAACCGCATCAAGGTGGGCGAGCAGCCCAAGAAGCCCAATAACCGGAATGGTTCTACGGGCTAATACCGGGCTGCGGCCCCTGCTGACCTTCGCGGTGATCCCCTCGCCGCGAAGGCAGCCTGATGCAGCGCATCGCCCGCCAAGGCACGAGGCATCAGGAGATTGTCCACGTACAACTGCGCGATCTCAACCATGCGCTCATCCGTTGGAAGCACTTGGATTCCGGATGCGCACTCCAGTATCCTCGCTTTGCATCTGGGAGATCGCGGTCATGTCATTGCCATCCCCGAGGGGGGATCAACCAGACGATGGCGAAGCCGCTTCGGAGGCAGGCGCGGGCAACGCAGGGCGGCTTTCCAGCCAGAGGCGGCGAAGCCAGACGGACACGTCGTCGACCAAACGGTAGACGGTGGGCAGCACCACCAAGGTCAGAACCGTCGAGGCGATCAGGCCGCCCATCACCGTACGGGCCATGGGGAAGTAGCGCAGGCCGAAGATTCCGCTGGTTCCCAGCGAGAGAGGGATGAGGCCGACGACGGTGGTGGTGGCGGTCATCAAGATGGGGCGGAAGCGCTCCCGGCATCCGGCCAGGATGGCCTCATGCCGCGAGAAGCCTTCGCGGCGCAGGTTGTTGACGTGGTCAATGAGGACGATCCCGTTGTTGACCACGATTCCGATCAGGATGAGGATGCCGATCATGGCCATCAGGTTCATGGGGGTTCCGGTCAGGAAAAGGAACCAGCTGACGCCTGGGATGGCGAAGAGCAGCGAGATCATGATGGCAAAGGGATGGGCCAGCGACTCGAACAGCGAAGCCATTACGAAGTAGACCATGAAAAGGGCCAGTAGAAGATTGAAGGCGAACTCGGCGTCCTGCTCATCCTGCTCCAGGGTGCGGAAGCCGAAATTCCAGCTGTATCCGACCGGCATTTCGATGCCGTCCAGCGTCCCTTGGATGAGGTTCTTGCCGTCCTCGGTCTGTTCGCCGGTGTAGTTGATCCACATCGATGCGTAGGTGCGGCGCCCTTCGCGCGAGATTGCGCCGGGAGTTTTGACCACCTGCAGGTCGGCCACCTGAGCCAGACGGATCTCTTCGCCTTGGGGCCCGCCTCCCACGATGATCGAATTCAGGTCGTCCAGATCTTCCCGATCGCGCGGGCGGAGTCGGATCCAGATCTCGACTTCGCCCTGCTCCGTGCGGTAGCTGCGCAGTTGCTGTCCCCGAATGACGATTCCCAAAATGCCTGCCACAGACTCGGGAGAGACACCGAATTTGTTGGCCCGGGTGCGGTCCAGCACCACCTGGACCTCCTGGCGGGCACGGTCCACTCCAGTGTAGATCTCCTCGAATTCGGAGTGCTCTTTGAGGCGCCGCTTGGCCTCCAGCACGAGGTTTCGCAGCACGGTGGGCTCTTCACCGTAGAAGCTGGCACTGAGGAAATTGCGGTTTTCGGCGCCCCGCTGCTGTCCCAGGCGGATGTCCGCGCCGGGAATGACGGGGAGCTTTTCGGCGATCTCGCGGCGGATATCGGCGACATCTTCGGCAGAGACCTTGCGGGGATCGAAGTAAATGCGCGTGGCAGCCTCGTTGTTGGAGTAGAAGCTGTAGAGGTTCTCGATGCCGAAGCGGCTGCGGTTGCCCAGCAGGTACTGTTCGACGGGCTCAACGAATTCAGACTCGATACGCGAGTACTTGTAGTTTTCGCTGAATTCGTACTCGATGGTCAGATCCTCCATGTCCTGGGCATTGATGGAGTTGTCCTTGATGTTCTGGAAGGGGATGGCCGAGGTGGCCAAAACGATCAGAATGCCGGCCACGGTGCGGCCCGGACGCTGCAGGGTCCAGTTCAAAAAGCGGCTGTAGCCGTCAAGCAGGCGTCCCTGGGAGGGGCTCTGGCGCTGGGAGGCGGGCTTCAATTTGAGCTGGAAAAAGCGGGCCAAACCCAGCGGGATCAGGGTCAGGGAGATGAAGAGCGAGCAAAGCAGTGTGATCATGATGGCGATCCCGGTGTGGCCCAGGAAGATGGTGAAGATCGTTTCGCGTCCGAAGACCAGCGGCACGAAAATGATGATCGAGGTGAGAGTCGAGGCCACCACCGCCCTGACGACGCTTTCAGCGCCTTGCCGGGCGGCTTCGACGCGGGGGACGCCCTTTTCGCGGTGGCGGTAAATCGATTCCAGCACCACCACGGCGTTGTCGACCAGCATGCCGGTCGAAAGCATCAGCCCCATCATGGAGAGGACGTTGAGGCTGCTGCCCATCAGGTACAGGAATCCCACTGCGGCCAGGATGGAAAAAGGAATGGAAATGCCCACCGCCAGAGTGGCGCCCAGGCGGCGCAAAAAGAGGAAGAGCACGATCACGGCCAGGACGGCACCCACCGTCCCCGCATTCAAGAGACCGGAAAGGGATCCGGTGATCTCTTCGCCCGCGTTGTGCCAGATCAGCACTTCGATCCCCTGCAGGGAAGGATCCTGATTGAGCTGCTGGACGGCTGCCATGACCCGATCGACCGTCTCCACGGTATTGGCGTCCGAGCCCTTGCGGATGTTGAGGCCGATGGCGAATTCGCCGTTGAGGTGCCGTCCGTAGGTCACTCCCGGATTGATCAGGTCAACGTCGGCGACGTCCTCCAGCAGCAATCCCCGTTCATTGACCGGGAACTGGCGCAGCTGCTGCAAGGAATCGATTGTGCCTTCGGTCAGTACTCCAAAGCGGTAGCCGGACTCCTCGACGCGGCCCACCGAGACATTCAGGTTGGCGCTTTCCAGCTTCTGAAAGAGGGAGTCGATGTCGACGCGATAGCGCTTGATGTCGTCCAGACGCAGTTGGATGTCGATCTGGCGGCGCACGACCCCGTCGATCTGCACGTCGGCCACTCCTGGGATGCGTTCCAGGGGCCGCTTGATCTTGAGGTCCAGAAAGTCGTAGGAGCCGCGCAGATCCCGTCCCGAAGAGATGCGTCCCTCGATGATGGGGATGTCATCGGTGTTGAAGTTCTGGACCAGGATGTCGCGCAGGTCGCCGGGCAGTTCGTCGCGGGCCTGCTCGACTTTCTCGCGGATCTCGGCGCGCAGCCAGTCCACATCGGCGCCCAGGTTGAATTCCAGCACCACTTGCGCCTGGTCGGCGTCCGAACGCGAGGTGATGCGGCGTACCTGGGGGATTGTAGCCAGAGCCTCTTCGAGCGGCTTGGTGATCGATTCCAGGACTTGCTCGGGCGTTGCGTTAGGGTAGGGTGCCACCACCACGATGAAGGGAGCATTGATGGAGGGCAGCAAAACCAAGGGGATGCGGGTCAGCGACACTGCACCCAGCAGCAAAAAGGTGATGAGCAGCATGCAGACTGTGACCGGATAGCGAATCGAAAAACTGGAAAGCCGTCCCTTGGTGCTCAATTTTTAGCTCCTCAGAAGAAGTTCACGCAGAGGCGCAGAGGCGCAAAGAGAGGCAGAAGAGGGGATGAGAGTCCAAAATTCCAAGGTCCAAGGTCAAGAAAATGTTCTGGCCTCTTTTCTTCACTCTTCTCCCTCCTCTGCGTCTCTGCGCCTCTGCGTGAAATCCCTAATCGCCCATTACCGGCTGCAAACCCTCCTCCAGGCTGCCTTCCTTCGGCGTCGCCAGGGATTGGGCGTCGGCTTGATAGGCCTTGCGGTCCACCAGTTCGTAGACCACCGGGATGAAAATCAGCGTCAGCAAGGTCGAAAAGAGCAGCCCGCCCATCACCGCTATGGCCATGGGGCCGCGCACTTCGGCGCCCTCGCCCCATCCCAGCGCCATGGGAAGCAGCCCCAGGACGGTGGTCAAGGTCGTCATCACGATGGGGCGCAGGCGGACGCTTCCGGCTTCCATGAGGGCTTCACGGCGGGATAGTCCTTGCTGGCGCAGCTGATTGGTGTAATCGATCAGCACGATGGCGTTGTTGACCACGATCCCGGCCAGGATGATGATCCCCAAAAAGACCACCACGCTCAGGTTGGTGCCGGTCAGGTAAAGGGCCAGGATCACTCCCACCAGCCCCAAGGGCACTGAGAACATGATGATGAAGGGGTGCAGCAAGGACTCGAACTGGGAGGCCATCACCAGGTAGACAAGGAAGATCGCCAGCCCCAGGGCGAAGAAGAGGCTGTTGTAGGAGGCCGTCAGCTCTTCGTTTTGCCCGCCCATTGAGATGGTGGTGTTCACAGGTAGCTGAGCACGCTCTTGGGCAATGCGGTTGCGGATTTCCTGGGAGACGCTGTTGAGGTCGCGTCCTGTCAGGTTGGCCGAAACCAGGGCCGCCCTCTGGTTGCGGATGCGGCGGATTTCGGCCGGCCCCCGGCTGATTTCGATGTCGGCCACCGAGCCCAGGCGGATGGGGATCACCCTCTCGGCCGGCATATCGGGACCCGCAGGCGCACCCGAGGGCCTGCTGCTGAGGTTGACGGCCAGGCTCTCAAGGTCGTCCACCGTCTGGCGGTAGGTCTCTTTGACACGAACCAGGATGTCGATCTGCTTGTCGGCCTCGCGGTAGCGGGTGGCCACGTCGCCCCGGATCTTGTTGCGCAAGACCTCCACGATCTGGCCTTCGTCCAATCCCAGCCGGGCCAGCTTTTGACGGTCGAATCTCACCCTCACTTCGGGGTTGCCCTGCTCGGTGCTGGTGTGTACGTCGCTGAGGCCGTCAATGCCTTGCAGGATCAGCGCCACCTGGTCGGCGGCCGTGCGCAGAGCCTCCAGGTCATAAGCGTAGATTTCCACCTCGATGGGGGTCTTGAAGCTGAACAGGGTGGGACGCCTGAAGGTGTAGGTGACTTCGGGAAACTCTTCCAGGCGGGAGCGGATGCGCTCGATGACCTGCTCTTCAGCCGGACCGTTGCGGCGATCGGCCATCACCACGTAAAGCTGTCCGACATTTTCTTCTTCGCGGTTGCGGGCAAACTGGTTTTCGTTGCTGCCTCCCACGCTGGTGTAGACTGTGGCCACCTCGTTGTAATCGGCCACGTCCGACTCCAGGCCGCTCATCACCCGATCCGTCTCGGCCAAGGGGCGTCCCTGAGGCAGGCGGACTTCGAAAGAGAATTCACCTTGAGTCAGGGGCGGAATCAGCTCAGCGCCCAGTTGGAACGCTGCTGTCGCCGTACCGACGACCAGCAGCAAAGTGAAGGCCAAGATGAGCCCTTTGTTGTTGAGTGCCCAGGCCAGGGCTTTGGGATAGTTGCGGTCCAGCTTGCCGAAGAGTCGGTCGAATCCGTTCAGTGCTGGCGCCAGAATCCTGGAAATGCCTCGTCCGATCCAGCCGATCAGGCGGCGCAGGTCCAAAAGCAGCACCGAGGCGACTGTGACAAAGACAAACCGAACCGCGCTGCGCAGCTTTCCGCCCAGAGTCCAGACCCAGCGCCTGACAGTCCCTGACGCAGGGGTTGAGGAAGCTCCCGACATTCCGGTTTCTTTCTCCGGACGACGCATCTTGACAGCCAGAACCATGGGAATCACCGTCAACGCCACCAGCAGTGAGGCCAGCAGCGAATAGGTGATGGTCAAGGCCTGGTCCTTGAAAAGCTGTCCGGCGATCCCTTCCACAAAGACCAGCGGCAGGAAGACCGATACCGTGGTCAGCGTCGAAGCCGTTACCGCCCTGCCCACCTCGCTGGTCCCCTTGAGGACCGCTTCGGCCAGGACC